>JAXJBF010000065.1:0-7054 GCA_036303105.1 Peptococcaceae bacterium
AAGATCAATTTGCGGAAGCTGCATTACGAGCGAAAAAAGCAGGATTTGACGCCATTGAAATCCATGGGGCACATGGCTATTTAGTTAATCAGTTTGTATCACCATTTTCAAATAAGCGAACCGACCTCTACGGTGGCAGTTTGCGTAACCGTGCGCGTTTTGCTTTAAATATTATTGCTAAAACACGGCAAAAAGTAGGTGTTGATTATCCAATCATCTATCGTATGAGTGTTCAAGAATACGTAGAAGGAGGATTGCAAATTGAAGAAGCAAAAGCGTTTGCACAATTGCTTGAAGAAGCAGGCGTTGATATGATTCACTGTTCACAAGGTATATATGCTTCAATCGCTGCAGTTGTGCCTCCGTTTGGTGTAACGCGTGGAGCTTTTGTAGATAATGCTGCTGCGATAAAGAGTGTAGTAAATATTCCTGTAAGTGCAGTTGGCCGCATTAATGATCCCGATCTGGCAGAAGCTATTTTAACCTCAGGAAAAGCGGATCTTGTAACAATGGCACGTGCATCTTTGGCGGATCCAGAGATGCCTAACAAAGTTCGTGAGGAAAAATACGAAGATATTAGCCGTTGCATTGGATGTTTGCAGGGATGTCTTGCTAATAGCAATGCAGGTACAAGGAAAGTACGTTGCTTGGTGAATCCAATGACAGGTATGGAAGACGAGTATTCTTATTCACAAGTTGAGATACCTAAAAACATTTGGGTTGTAGGTGGTGGTGTCTCTGGTTGCGAAGCTGCAATTGTTGCTGCAAGACGTGGTCATAATGTGACACTGTTCGAACAAAATGATCATCTTGGCGGTCAGTGGTGTGCAGCGGCGGTTCCAATGGATAAGACTGAATTTACAACTTTGGTGGTATGGCAACAGAATCAATTGAGAAAACTTGGTGTTGATGTGCACATGAACAGCAAAGTCGATGCTGTTATGGTGGCTGCAGAAAAACCAGATACACTTATTGTTGCGACAGGGAGTATTCCGGTTGTTCCACGCTCTATTTCAGGCATTGATGGCGACAATGTTGTGTTTGCCCAGGATGTGTTATTAGGAAACGTGGAAACAGGACAACATGTTGTTGTGATAGGCGGTGGTCTTGTTGGTGCTGAAACAGCAGATTTTCTTGCATATCATGGGAAAAAGGTGAGCATCATTGAGATGATGAATGAGATCATGCGCGACGGTGAACCAACTCCTCGTGCTATGTTGATTGAACGATTGGAAAAGAATCATGTGGATGTTTATACTTCGACACAGGTCACAAGTATTGAAGAACATGCCGTGGTGGCAGAAAAATCAGGTGAGACAATACGCTTGGAGGATGTTGATACTGTTATTGTTGCCATTGGTGTAAGATCCAATAGAATGCTTGAAGAATCTCTTTCTGGAATGTATAAAGGGCAGATTTTGGTTGTTGGTGATGCCAAAAAAGCTAAGAACGGTTACTTAGGAATTCAAGAAGGTTTTGACGCTGGAATGATTGTTTAATTTGTATAAGTGAAAATGCCATTCTCAATGATTGTATTCATTAAGAATGGCATTTTTGATTTATAATGTTGCGTAAAAGTTTTCAATAATATTCAGGACATCTTTTTCCATTTGAGTGAAGACATGACGTTTATTATAGATTAGAAAATGAACAAATGTATTGCTAAAGTTTTCAATTGTACAATAACGAATCTTATTTTTTAAAATATTAGGGTCGTTCTGAAACTGACTTTTAGGCATGATGCTAACGCCTTGTCCCATTGCAATAGCTTTCATGATAGAGGTTCGTCGATAAAAAGGTAAGATTTCATTAAAGTAAAATTTGTAACCCTCAAGAATATTTGGCTGTTTGTTAGAGAGATGTTCACCATAATATAGGAACGTTTCAGATCTAAGATCTTCAATATGTAATAGATCTTTCTTGGATAAAGGATTATTTATTGACATGAGTAAAAGTAAAGGTTCTTCATAAAGGATTTTTGTTGATAGATTATTACTGTTCGAAGACTTTTTTGACACATTAATTATATCGAATACTGTAGAGGGACATCCACTGATAGCATAACTGATCGCACCATTTTGTATTTCTTGGAGAATTGTGTTTGCAGTTTGTTCTATGATTTCGCAAGTGAGATTAGGATGTTGTGTATGAATCTTGGCATAGATGGATTCGTCCAATAAATCAAACAAAGTTGGAAATACTGGTAATGTGATTTTCGTTGGACTGTCTTCTTTGTTTGGCGACATATTAATCAATACTTCTGTCAAATTAAGAATCTGTTGGATGGTTACAAGGGCTTCTTTGCCTTTGGGCGTGATTTGAATACCTTTTGATGAACGGGTAAATAATGCAAACCCGAGGTCGGATTCTAATTTTTGAATAGCAATGGTCAATGAGGGTTGAGAGACAAATAGGTTCTTTGCAGCTTGAGTGATCGAGCCACATTTTGCTATTTCATTAGCGTAACGAAGTTGTTCGAGTTGCATAATATCCTCTCCAATCTTACCGATATTATATCATTTCATTAAAGAGATAGCGATAAAATGCGTTAAATATTTATTGGCCATAAGTGTTGACTATGACATGCATTGCAGTCTTATATTTCACAATAGAAAAATTTATATGTACAATAAACGTAAGGAAAATGATTATCGATAACAAAAAAATTCCTGACATCAGAAAAAGGGGGACACCTCAGTGACTGAATCAATTCAAAATGCATCTTCAAAGAAGATACAATGGCTTGTAACTATTATAGTAACAGCTGCTATTTATTTGATCCCATTAACTGATCTTTATACAGCGCAAATTCGTGCTTTCTTAATGATTACTGTCTTTTTAATCTTATTGGTTGTATTTGATTTAATGAGTATCATGTTTGTTGGTGTTGCATTACCACTCGGTTATATTGTTTTTGGCGTTGCGCCGTCAAATGTTGCATTGGCCGGTTGGACAAATGATGTATCTTATCTGGTGATTGGAGCATTTGTTTTCGCGGCAATATTGAATCAGAGTGGTTTGCTGAAGCGAATATCATTATGGGTTATGCTGAAGGTTGGCGGTTCATATTATGCGGCACTGTTTGGCTTTCTTGCTGTTGGTGTAGCGATTACTTTTGCATCATATGGAAACGATGGATATCTTCTTGAGGTGTTGGCGTATGGCTTTTGTGTATCATTAAATATTCATAAAAAGCCGGAAGGTATTGTATTTATGATGGCAAGTGGCGTTGCAGCAATTACAGCACGTATTCTTACTTATTATCCTATTCAGATGGCACCAATGATTGCGGCAGCTCAAACTGTACAGCCGGATTTTTCCATCGGCGTTTGGGACCCGCTAAAATATGGATTCCCAATTTTTATCTTTATTTTCTTGTATGTTTTTGTGTTAACAAAAGTATTTAAAACAAGCAATAAAACACTTGGTTCAGCGGAAGAGGGAAAGAAGTTTTTTGCTAAAGAATATGCAAAACTAGGAAAAATTAGTGCACTTGAAATCAAAGCAGCTATTTTAATGTTAATCATCACGTTATATATGTCGACAAGTGAATGGCATGGTCTCAATGTTAACTATGCATTCATGGTTTTTCCTTGGTTGTGTTTTCTGCCGGTTTTTAAAATGACGGACAAGCATACCTTAGATTTTTTGAAAGATAAACTTGGACTTGTTTTCTTTGCTACTGGTTGTTTGGCAATTGCTAATGTTGCGGCAAATATTGGTGCAACGGATCTTTTGGCTGAGTTGTTAACGCCATTGCTTGGTCATATGAATGTCATAGCATTGCTCTTTGTTATTCTCATTCTTGGTATGTTAGCAAATATGTTACTTACACCATTGGCGTTAGTTACAACATTGGCGACACCGATCGTTGTTATCTGTAATAGTCTTGGTATTGATTTAATGGCACCGTTGCTTAGCTTATTTTATACTGTCGACATGTTGTTTTTGCCTCATGAGGTACCTGCGTATCTGTTTATTTTCTCGTTTGGCGTTATGACAATGAAAGATTTTATTAAATGTCATTTTATAAAAAATGTGATGTTTTTGATTTTCTTTGGTGTCGTTATTATTCCTTGGTGGATATTTATGGGAATTCTATGAAGCTAATATTAAATTTGAATTTTAAGGAGAGAGTATTTTATGAAAATTATTGACTTTCGTGTTCGACCACCTTACGGCAAATATTTGGAATCAGGTTTTTTTGCTAATATTCCATTTCGAGAAACAGTCGCAGATGGAAAATATAATATGACGTTACCACCTTCCGTGTATGAACATTCTATGGAGTTGCTTCTCGAAGAAATGGATCATTTAAACATTGTTAAAGGTGTTGTTCCCGCACGTAAAGCATTTGGCATGAGCAATGACGATCTGGTTCAACTTCTGAGCGAATATCCAGGACGATTCATTGGCTTTGCAGGAATTGATGGTCACGACGGAGAAGACGCTTTATCAGAGATTGAAAGATATGTGGTTAATGGACCATTGCTTGGTGTGGTTGTTGAACCGGGTTTTGGTGAAGAGCCAATGGCAGTAGATGATATTCGGATGGATCCAATTTATACATATTGTGAAGAACAGGATATCCCAATGGTGATTGGATTTGGTGGTATGCTTCATCCTTCACTTGATTTAATGGATCCAAAGGGGGTTGATCGGATTGCGTTGCGTCATCCAAATTTACGCATGCTTCTTTCCCACGGTGGTTGGCCGTTTGTTCAGGAAGTTGTTTGGATTGCACTTATGCGCAAGAATGTGTATTTGATGCCAGATCTGTATATGTATGCAACGCCGTTTACCGATGACTATGTTGCAGCTGTGAATACTGTAATTAAAGATAAGATTATTTATGGTTCTGCGTATCCAATCGTTTCTCAGCGCGAATCTGTGTCACAGTATATGTGTAATGGTGTACGCGGTGAGTTCATTGAAAATCTTATGTTTAATAATGCATTAAAATTTCTTGGTGTAACAGAAGAAGAATTGAAAGAGATGTGAAATATCTATGCAAAAAGTATTTGAGCCTATCAAAGTTGGAAAACTTTTATTGAAAAATCGGCTTGTTGTTTCGGCAATGCTAACAAATCTTGCCAATGCGGATGGAAGTGCATCAGAAGCATATATTGCTTATCATGAAGCAAAGGCAAAAGGCGGTTGGGGGCTTATCATTACAGAAGACTATCCAATTGCTCCTAATGCTGGTACCAGTAAAACGTTGCCGATGATTTATAATGAAACTTTGGCAGAGAGTCACGCGGAGTTGGCCAAAAGGATACATGCTTTTGGCGGAGCGATTTTCATTCAGTTGTATCATGCTGGTCGTGAGACGACGTCGAGCGTTACTGGAGAACAGCCTGTAGCTCCATCGGCACTCAAGGATCCAACAATGCCAGAGATTCCGCGAGCACTTTCAAAGGTTGAGATTAAAGATATTGTTAATCAGTTTGCAACCAGTGCGTACTATGTAAAGCAGGCGGGCTTTGACGGCGTAGAAATACACGGGGCATCAGGTTATTTAGTTGGTGAGTTTTTATCTCCGTTTTCAAATAAACGACACGACGAATATGGTGGCACCATTCGTGGACGTGCAAAATTCGCAATTGAAATTGTAAAAGCTATACGTGAGAAAGTTGGTCCAGATTTTCCTATTTCGTTTAGACTTTGCACAGCAGAATACGTCGATGGCGGATTAACAATTGAAGAAAGTAAAGTAATTGCACATTTATTGGAAGAAGCCGGTGTAGATTTATTACATTGTACGCAGGGAATTTATGCGTCTCGTCCTGTAATTACGCCCCCATATATGATTCCAAGAGCAAAATTTGTGGATAATGCTGCCGAAATTAAGAAAGTTGTATCAATACCTGTTGTTGCAGTTGGTGGGATTAATAATATTGATCTTGCTGATGAGATTCTTGTTTCAGGGAAAGCTGATATGGTAACGATGGCTCGTGCTTCGCTTGCAGATCCAGAATTACCAAACAAAGCGAAGGCTGGTGAGTTTAACCGAATCATACAGTGCATTGGTTGTGTACAAGGATGCCAGGGAGAAAATAGTAAAGGTAATCACATTCGGTGTCTTGTAAATCCATGCACCGCAATGGAGAAAGAGTATAATTTCCTTCCAGCGCCAACTAAAAAGAAGGTATGGGTAGTTGGAGGCGGTGTTTCTGGTTGTTATGCAGCCATTGCAGCTGCGCGTAAAGGCCATGATGTAACCTTATTTGAAAAGAATGGACAACTTGGCGGCCAGTGGAATTTGGCTGCGGTTCCGCTATTTAAAAGTGGCTTTACCTCACTTGTTCAATGGCAAGAACAGGAACTTGAGCGACTTGGTGTTCGTGTTGAGTTAAATCATACTGTAGATGCGATGGAGGTAAAGCGTGAAAATCCGGATGCTTTACTTATTGCAAGTGGCAGCCATCCTCTCATTCCTCCGATTGAGGGTGTTCAAAAAGGCTTGTCAGACGGCCATGTAGTTACAGCACATGATGTTCTTGCTGGAAAAGTGATTGTAAATGGAAATATAGCTGTGATTGGTGGAGGCCTTGTTGGTGCAGAAATCGCTGAGTGGCTTGCATCCTATGGAGCAAAAGTGACAATAATTGAAATGATGTCAGAAATTTTAAAAGATGGGATTGGTAACCCAAAGTTACTGTTAACTCAGAATCTAAAAAAACTTGGCGTAACTGTGATGACGGATACAAAAGTAATATCAGTAGAAACAGGACAAGTTACTATTGAACGCAGTGGTTCATATCAACATCTTACATCAGTTGATTGGGTTATTCTTGCGGCAGGAGTACGGTCCGATCAAACCTTGGCCGATTCTCTCGGTGATTATTCAGGTTATATCCAATGTATTGGTGATGCAGCACGAACAAAAAATGGTTATAGAAATATTCAGGAAGCTTATGAAGCAGGACTTTCATTATAACTAGAGGAGGCAGAAGAAATGTTAAAAGCAATTGACTGGCGTTTACGCCCACCATTTAAAAGTTTTAAAGAAAGTTATTTGTACAATGAAGACTTGCGTCCTACAGCACCACAA
>JAXJBF010000066.1:0-2040 GCA_036303105.1 Peptococcaceae bacterium
GCCAAGAAGGGCTACATCTATAAAGGCACCAAGCCTGTTTACTGGTGCCCTCACTGCCACACCGCGCTGGCTGAAGCTGAAATCGAATATGGCGAAGAAAAATCCCCATCCATCTATGTCCGCTTCAAGGTCACCGATGCCAAGGGCAAATTCGCTGAAGACAACGCTTACTTTGTCATTTGGACCACCACCCCTTGGACCCTGCCAGCCAACGAAGCCATCTGCCTGAACCCAGAATTTGAGTATCAGCTCCTGAACTTTGACGGCCAGCGCTATGTCATGGCCAAGGAACTGGTGGAAACTGTTGTCAAAGAAATCGGCCTGCCTGAAAACTACACCGTCGAAGGCGAATGGCTGGGCAAAGATTTAGAATACATCGTTTGCAAGCACCCATTCCTGGATCGTGACTCCCTCGTTATCAACGGCACCCATGTCACCTTGGATGCTGGTACTGGCTGCGTTCACACTGCACCTGGCCATGGGGTCGATGACTATGTGGTTGGTCAGCGTTATCATCTGCCAATCCTGTCCCCACTGGACGACGACGGCGTGCTCACCGAAGAAGCAGGCCCATTTGCCGGCTTGAAAACCGACGATGCCAACAAGGCCATCTGCCAGCATATGGAAGAAAGCGGCGCGCTCCTCAAGCTCAGCTTCTTCAAGCACCAATACCCACATTGCTGGCGCTGCGGCACCCCAACCTTGTTCCGTGCCACCAACCAGTGGTTCGCATCCATCGATGGCTTCCGCGAAAAAGCCCTCGACCAGATCGAAAACCACATCAAATTTACGCCAGAATGGGGCAAAGACCGTCTCTATAACATGATTCGTGACCGCGGTGACTGGTGCATCTCCCGTCAGCGTGTATGGGGTGTGCCAATCCCAGTGTTCTATTGCGAAGACTGCGGCGAAACCATTCTCGACGATGCCACCATCACCAGCGTGCAGAAGCATGTGCGCGAACACGGCACCAACTGCTGGTTCAGCATGAGCGCTGAAGAACTCATGCCAGAAGGTTACAAGTGCCCTAAGTGCGGCGGCACCCATTTCCGCAAAGAAACCGACATCATGGACGTTTGGTTCGACTCTGGCTCCAGCCATGAAGGCGTGCTGCGCGCAGAATCTGAAGATCTCTGGCCAGCAGACCTCTACCTCGAAGGCAGCGACCAGCACAGAGGCTGGTTCAACTCTTCACTCTGCACCTCTGTGGCTGTTTACGGCCAGGCACCATACAAAGGCCTCCTGACCCACGGCTTCCTCGTTGACGAAAAAGGCAACAAGATGAGTAAGTCCAAGGGCAACGGTGTCGATCCTAAGGACGTCATCAAACAGAACGGTGCCGACATCCTGCGTCTCTGGGTGGCATCTTCTGACTACCGCAGCGACGTGTCTGTCAGCCACGGTATCATCAAGCAGGTTGCTGACGCTTATCGTAAGATCAGAAACACCTTCCGTTTCATGCTCAGCAACATCTCTGACTTCGACGTACGCAAGGACCGCGTGCCATACGATCAGATGCCAGAATTGGACCGCTGGATCATGGGCCGTTTTGTCGACCTTGTTGCCAAAGCAAAAGACAGCTACAATGCCTATGATTTCCATGTCATCTATCGTTCCATCTTTAACTTCTGCAACACCGATCTGAGTGCTGTGTATTTCAGCATCATCAAAGACCGCCTCTATTCCAGCAAGGTGGACGATCCTGCCCGCCGCAGCTGCCAGACGGTGCTCTATGATATGTGCCTGGCATTGGACATCGTGCTTTCTCCAATTCTTTCCTTCACCACCGAAGAAGTGTTCCGTTACATCGATATGGACAACAAGCCAGAATCTGTCCAGCTCTGCGATTGGCCAACATTTGACATCGCTGGTGTTGACGAAGCCCTCGATAAGAAGTGGAGCGCCCTCATGAGCTTCCGCAACGAAGTCATGAAGCCTCTTGAAAGCGCACGTAAGGACAAGAAGATCGGGAACTCTCTCGATGCGAAGATGACCCTCTATCTTGGCAGCGAACTGAGTGATATTAAAGAAGCACTGGCC
>JAXJBF010000067.1:0-21140 GCA_036303105.1 Peptococcaceae bacterium
CTTGAATTTCAGCATGTAAAACCAGGGAAAGGTGCCGCTTTTGTTCGTACAAAGCTGAAAAACCTGAAGACCGGTGCGACCACTGAATTGACCTTCCGTGGCGGCGAAAAACTGCCAAAGGCTACGATTGATCGCGCTATGATGCAATATCTCTATTTTGATGGTGATGGCTATGTCTTCATGGACAACAACACCTATGAACAGGTCAGCCTGACTGCTGATCAGCTGCAGGGTGGCGAAAAGTTCCTGAAGGAAAACATGGACTGCCAGATCAACAGCTACAATGGTGATGTCCTTGGCGTTGAACTGCCAAACACCGTAGAACTGACCGTTGCTGAAACCGAACCAGGGATCAAGGGCGATACCCAGTCTGGTGGTACCAAGCCTGCAACCATGGAAACTGGCGTGGTTGTCAACGTACCATTCTTCGTTAACACCGGCGATGTGCTTCGTATTGATACACGTACCGGTCAATATATTGAAAGAGCGTAACTGCTTGGATAGAAGACCGAAAGGGGTTTCAAGAAAATGGATTTATCACAACATGCAGCTTATCTGAGAGGTTTGGCAGAAGGCAAGGGTTTAACCGAAGACGCTGAAAAAGGCGATTTTGTAAAAGCGCTGCTGGCTTGCATCAACGATATGGCAGAAGAAATCGAATCACTCGAAGAATATGTGCATGAATTAACGGAATACGCAGAAGCCATCGACGAAGATCTCGGCGATGTTGAAGACTATGTCTTTGATGATTTTGACGACGATGATGTTGATGTCGACGATGATGACATTTTCGTGGAAACGGAATGCCCTGTTTGCGGTGAAACCGTTGGTTACTATCAGGGCGACTATGATGAACCTGTAGAAGTCCTCTGTCCAAACTGCGATGCTGTCGTTGCAGTCCTTGGAGAAGATGACGATTATGAAGAAGTGGAAGATGACGAGATCGTCCTCGACGATGAACTGGACGAAGACTAATCGCGTAATATCAGGCTGGAATCTGTGCCAGTCTGGGATTGACTTTCATTCTTAAAAAAGAAGTAGCCTTTGTCTCTTGGCAAAGGCTTTTTTGCGTTGTAGCAGAAGATGCAGCGCAGGTAAAGGAGGAACGACATGCAAAAGACGAAGCATGACATCGTCATTGAATACATTGAAAGCTTGGAGGTCGGCGAAAAAGTATCTGTGCGTCAGCTGGCGCGGCAGATGAATATCAGTGAAGGCACCGTGTATCGTGCCATCAAAGATGCAGAAAACCAAGGCCTCGTTTCCTCTATTCCCAAAGTGGGGACGATCCGCATTGAACAGGAAAAGGAACGCTCCATTGATTCGCTGACCTATCGTGAGCTGACAAATATTGTGGAGGGCCAGCTGTTGCATGGCGCCGACAAGAGCGAGGGCGCACCAAAAGCCTTCTTTGTAGCGGGCAGTGTGGCTCATTTGCGGGAGAAGAAACCACTGCCATCAACAATGATCATCGGTGAATACAGCAAAGAACTGATGGACTATGTATACAGCCATAATCTGCCTGTCATGCTGACCGGTGACAGTGGTATTGCCGCTAAGAATCGTTTGGCAGCCATGTCCGATAAAACCGTTGTTATTTCTACACCATATGACATTTTTGATGCCATCATTGCCATCAACCAGGCGATCGTTGGCAGTGTACAGCAGCGTGAGCTGGTGACCATTGCGGATATTATGACCACCGATCCTTACGTCTTGCAGCCTATTGATACCGTTGGCGATTGGCAGGCATTAAGCCTGCACACAGGCCACAGGGAATTTCCTGTGGTGAATGCCGATGGCAAACTCGAAGGCATGGTGACTGCTTATGATGTCACTGGCGAGCCAAATTCTGCTTACGTGGAAGAGGTCATGACGCCAAATCCTGTTGTGGTTCACAGCGATACCTTAGTGAGCTATCTGGGGCGTCTGTTGGTGCTTGAGCAGGTGGAACTGGTGCCTGTTGTTGATGCCGATAACACCCTGATTGGTGTCGTTGGCCTCAAAGATTTCATTGAAGCGCAGCAAACCATCCAGAAACAGCCGCATCTCGGCGATACGTCTGATAACATTTGTATGAGCGGCTTTTCCTTGGTGGCGCGTGAACCGGATGTCATTCTTTCCGGGCGTATCATCCCTTACATGTTGGATGAATATGGCAATTTGAGCCTTGGTACCTGCAATATTTTCAGTGCCAACGCGGCAGTGATTGCCCTGCGTGTTGTTAAGAACCTGCAAGGTCAGGCTTTTCAGGTTTCGACGCGCTTTTTCAGTGAGATTGGCGCCGATGAAGACGTTTATCTGCTGCCGTTGCTTTCAGAACTTAATGGTCATCACCACGCATCGGTGCGCATTGAAACCATCGACGGGCGCTTGGTCGCCAATAGCGAAGTGGACCTGCTGATTCGTGAAAATTAATAGGGGAATGTTATGAAACCTTTTGTTCATTTGCATAATCATACCGCCTATAGCCTGCTTGATGGCGCTGGCCGCATTTCTGACGAAGTGGCCCGTGCTGCTGAACTGGGAATGCCGGCATTGGCACTCACCGATCATGGGGTGATGTATGGTGCTGTTGAATTTTACCGCGCCTGCCAAAAAGCAGGCATTAAGCCAATCATTGGCTGCGAAGTCTATGTGGCGCCGCGCACGCGCTTTGACAAAGAGAACAAACGGGATGCTTCGCCATACCACCTGATTTTGCTTGTCAAAAACGATACCGGCTATCGCAATCTCTGCAAGCTGGTAACATTGAGTTCGATCGAAGGTTTCTATTACCATCCGCGTGTAGACCGAGAGCTGCTTAGTCAGCACCACGAAGGCCTTATTGCTATGAGTGCCTGCCTGGGCGGTGAGGTGCCGCGCTGTTTGATGAACGGTGACATGGAAGGTGCGCGTGAAGCTGCCACTTGGTACAGAGATCTTTTTGGTGAAGATTACTATTTTGAGCTGCAAAATCACGGCATTCCGGAGCAGGTAAAGGTTAACGATGGCCTTCATGTGCTGAGCAAAGAATTAGGTGTGAAACTTGTTGCCACCAATGACAATCACTATGTCCGTGCCGAGGATGCCGAAGTGCAGGATGTGATGCTTTGCATCCAGACTGCAACCACGTTGGATGCGACCGATCGCATGCGTTTCAGCGGCCGTGAGTATTACTTCAAAAGCTACGAAGAAATGTTGCGCATGCTGCCCGATGATGCCGAAGCACTGGACGAGACGGTGCGTGTCGCTGAAAAATGTAACTTTGATTTTACCCTTGGCCATCATTTCATGCCGAACTTTGATACGCCGGCAGGGATGGATCACAAGGACTATCTGCGCAGCCTTTGCGAAAAAGGCGTTCAGCGCCGCTATCCTGACGCTGATGCCGATGTGTATGAGCGGCTGGATTATGAGCTTGGCGTTATTGACAAAATGGGCTACAATACCTATTTTTTGATCGTCTGGGATTTTGTCAATTATGCCAAGAACCATGGCATTTTTGTGGGCCCCGGGCGCGGTTCGGCCGCCGGGAGCATTGTTAGTTATCTGCTCGGGATCACCGACATTGATCCACTCAAGTATCAGCTGCTCTTTGAACGTTTTCTTAATCCTGAACGTGTCAGCATGCCGGATATTGATATCGATTTCTGCTACGAACGACGCGGAGAAGTCATCGACTATGTTGCACAAAAATATGGCGCCGACCATGTTACCCAAATTATCACCTTTAACAGTATGCTGGCCAAAGGGGCTGTGCGTGATGTTGGGCGCGTGATGAATGTGCCGTTGTCGGTGGTCAATAAAGTCAACAAACTGATTCCTAACGAACTTGGCATCACACTCGATAAAGCCATCAATGCTTCTGACGAATTGCGCGAGCTCATCGATAACGACGAGAGCATTGCCCGCATGATTCACATGGCAAAGAGCCTGGAAGGACTGCCTCGCAATGCTGGGGTGCATGCAGCTGGGGTGGTCATTTCGGCAGAGCCTGCTGATCACTACCTGCCATTACAGAAGACAAAAGAAGATGCAATCATCACCCAATATCCAAAAGACGATGTAGAATCCATTGGCCTTTTGAAGATGGATTTTCTTGGCCTGCGTACACTGACCGTGGTCAACAAAACCATCGAGTCCATTCGTGCGCGCTATGGCATTGAAGTGGATTTTGACACCATTCCAGACGATGATCCTGCTACCTATCAGATGTTGTCCATTGGTGACTCGATCGGTGTTTTCCAGCTTGAAGGCACAGGTTTGCGTGCGGTGCTCAAAGAACTGCAACCCAATAACCTCGAGGACATCATCGCGCTGGTTGCGCTCTATCGTCCAGGTCCGCTTGGCAGCGGCATGGTGGAAGATTTCATCGCGCGCAAACACGGCGAACAAGCCATTACTTATTTTGACCCAAAGTTGGAACCGATTCTCAACACCACCTATGGTGTCATACTTTACCAGGAACAGGTCATGCAGATTGCTTCGGCCCTCTCTGGCTTTACCCTGGGCGAAGCAGATATGCTGCGCCGCGCCATGGGAAAGAAAAAACCGGAAATCATCGCCGGCTACAAAACCCAATTTATTGAAGGTGCTCAGAAAGGCGGCACCTCTGCAGAAACTGCGCAGAAGATTTTCGAGCTCATTGAATATTTTGCTGGCTATGGCTTTAATAAGAGTCACAGTGCTGCCTATGGGTTGCTCGCTTTCCAAACGGCCTGGCTCAAATGTCATTATCCAAAGGAGTTTATGGCCGAAACCTTGAATTCCTTCATTGATCGTCTCGACAAAGTGACGTTTTACATCAACGAATGCCGCCGCCTTGGCATTCCGGTGCTGCCGCCAGACATCAATGCCAGCGGTGTGAACTTTACAGCCACCGATGAAGGCATCCGCTTTGGCATGAGTGCCATTAAAGGCGTCGGCCAGCATCCGGTGGATCTCATTTGCGAGGCGCGAGCTGAAGCGCCGTTCACTTCTTTCCAGGATTTTTGCACGCGTGCTGAAATAGGTGGCACCCTCAATAAGCGTGTCATCGAAGCGCTCATTAAATGCGGTGCGTTCGATTCCCTTGGTCAGGGCACACGCAGCCTGCTGGCAGTGCTCGACGAATGCGTTGCGCAGGCACAGCAGCTGCAAAAAAGCCGCAATTCCAATCAGATGTCTTTGTTTGATTTTGTGGATGCGCCAACACTCAATGAGGTCAGTGTTGAGATCCCTGACGTGGAAGAATTTGATCAGAACGAGCGGCTGCGTTACGAAAAAGAACTTCTTGGCATCTATGTCAGCGGGCATCCGTTGGACAGCGTTGAGGATCAGATCAAACGCATCGCCAATTGCAGCATTGGGGAAATCAGTGAACAGCTTGATAATGTGACGGTTACCTTGTGCGGCATTCTTACAGGCATTCGCATGCAGACCACAAAAAAAGGAGATCTTATGGCTTATGCCACCCTCAGCGACCGTGAAGGTGACATAGACTTGCTGATTTTTCCACGTACATTGCCGCAGGTACGCAGTCAGCTGGAAGAAAACAATATCTGTAAAGTGGTTGGTCGAGTCAGCATTCAGGACGACGAAAAGAAAATTTTTGCCGAGACCATCGAGCCCCTGCGCTTTCGCGCGGTGGACCCATCCCAGGCTCCGGTGCGTGCGTTCGTCAAAATTGACGAAGCACTTCCCTATAACGGTGAAAACGTTTTGCAATTCCTGACCCGTGAGCCACGCGGTGAGGTGCCTGTGTTCTTTTATTACATGGCCGATCATCGCGTCGTGATGCTCAACGAGAACTATTGGGTCAATGACGACCCAGCGCTGTGGTCACGCATGCGTGACAGTTTTGGCAGCGCCAACGTCAACATTAAGCATCAGCATGAGGGCTGATGCGCCATAAAAAAGCTGCCTGCCAATCAGGCAGACAGCAAAAAAACATTGCATAAAGGTGCAATCAATTTAAAGAAAATAAGAGGAAAAACCATGAAAATTGCAGTTTACTCAGGAACTTTTGACCCCATCACCAATGGACACATGTCCATCATCAAACGCGCCATCGGTCTTTTTGACAAAGTCTACATTGCAGTGGCGGAAGAAACCTATAAGAACACACTGTTTGATGTTGAAGAGCGCGTGGCACTCGTTAAGAAAAGTGTGGCGGATCTGGAAAATGTAGAGGCAGAAAAATTCACCGGTCTTCTGGTGGATTATGCACAGTCACGCGGCGCTGTTGCCATCGTGCGTGGCCTGCGCGTGATCTCTGACTTTGAATACGAAATGCAAATGGCCTCCTTCAACCGTCATTTGAATCCACATATCGAGACCGTATTTTTTACCGCCGACGGCGAATTTTCCATGGTCAGCTCCAGCATGATTCGCAACATTGCCAGTCTTCATGGCGATATTCAGGATTTTGTGCCAGCGCCCGTTTATGAAGCGCTGCTCAAAAAATACTGAGTCAGCGATGTTTTGCCAGGGGCAGCAATTCTGATAAGTGTGAAACCATATAAGTGGGTTGGGTCGCCAAAAGACTGTCGAGATCCACTGCTGTGAAACGAACGCCTGCGGTATCAACGTGGGCGTTTTTGCCACATAAAATATCATTGGGACTGTCCCCAATCATCAGGCACGCACTGGCATCCACACCGAGGGCATCGATGGTGTAGAGAATCGGTGCCGGATCTGGTTTGTGTGCGGTGGTTTTTTCCGGACCTACAAGAAGATCAATGAGATCGGTGATGCCGATGTGGTCCATCTGTGCCTGGGCATTCACTTCTTTTTTGGATGTCACAATCGCGTTGATACAGCCAGCATCGTGCAGGGCTTGGAGTGTTGCTCGCGCACCATCAATTTCCTTGAGCAGGCTTAGGCCAATGGCATCTGAATGCTTGCGATACACGTGCAGCAACTCTTCGGCATGAATGGGATCAAGGTCCTCCAATGCTTGCGCCAGTGGAATGCCGAAGGTTGCGGTGATGGTCTTTTCTGGTAAATCAACACCGAGTACCTCTTGGAACGCCAGCTTGAAGCAGTGGATGACATGCTGATTGCTGTCAAGCAGCGTGCCGTCAAAGTCAAACAAGAAAGTGGAATATTGTTTCATGTAGTACCTCCGAAAAGAATAGGGGTGAGTTAATGGCACATTTAAGCGATGGACCAGGCACCGTCAAGGGCATTGGTCCGAAAAAACAGCGATTATTAGAAGGAATGGGCATTCATACTTTGCGCGATGTGCTGCAGCTGTATCCGTTTCGCTATGACGACTGGAGTCAGCTGCTGCCTGTGCGCGAATGGCGCGGCCGTGACAATGCCGTGTTTGTTGGCCGGGTAACCCATGTGGACGTCTCTAACACCAGCCGTCGCAATGTCAAAGTCGTGAAGGCGGTGCTCGAGGGTCAGCAAGGTGAAATCGTCGCCACCTGGTTTGGCCGCTATCAAATGGAAAAATACCTCTATCCCAATGTGCGCATGTTGGTTTATGGACGCGTTAACAGCAATTACAGCATGGAGCTGTCGGTGCAGGAACATCAATTCATTAAAAATGATGCCCAGCTTCAAAAATTGCTGACCGTGCATCCTGTGTATAGTTTAACAGAAGGCATCGGCAAAGTCGATATGCTTCATCTCAGTGATGCAGCCTTGACGGCGCTTCCCGAACTGGCGGAACCGCTGACGCCTGAGCAGGCTGAGCGGCATGGCATCCTTGGCTATCGTGACGCCATCCGCATGATTCATCGTCCGGCCAGCATGGCCGAGGCCGAGCGCGCTTTTCATGACCTTGTCGTCTACGAATTTCTTGCGCTTACGCTCTGGGGGGCGCTTTCGCGCAGTCGTTCCCAAAACGGCATTGCTCACACCGAACCGCCGCAGCTGGCAGATGCTTTCGTTGCAGCGCTGCCTTACGAACTCACTGGCGCCCAACAGCGCGCCATCGCTGCCATTCTCAAGGATATGCAATCCCCGCAGCAAATGCATCGGCTGCTCCAAGGCGATGTTGGCAGCGGCAAAACCAATGTGGCATTCTATGCCATGCTCACTGCGGTTTCTAACGGCCATCAGGCAGCGCTCATGGCGCCAACAGAAGTGCTTGCCCGTCAACATTATGCTGGGGCCGCAGCAGCCTTCAATGCCCTCGGCGTCAATGTGGCGCTGCTCACCGGGCAGATGAAGAAACGTGACAAAGAGGCTGTTCTTGATGGCCTTGCTGATGGCAGCATTCAATGCATCGTTGGCACCCATGCGCTCATCGAAGACCCTGTACAGTTTCAAAGCCTCAGTGTCGTTGTCATCGACGAACAACATCGTTTTGGCGTGCGTCAGCGCGAAGCCCTTGAACGCAAGGGCAATCATCCCGATCTGCTTATCACCACCGCCACACCGATTCCACGTTCTCTGGCGCTCACGGTCTACGGTGATCTTGCGCTCACGGTCATCGATGAAATGCCAAAAAACCGCCAGAAAATCCAAACCATGTGGATCAATTCGCCGCGCCTCGCAGCCATGTATGGCTTCATTAAAGAAGAACTCACAAAAGGGCGCCAGGCGTTCATTGTCTGTCCGCTTGTCGAAGAATCAGAAAAGATCGACCTTGAAAATGCCATGTCCCTTGCGGAACAGCTGCAAAGCACCGTATTCAGCAAATGGACCGTTGGCCTGCTTCATGGCCGCATGCGCTCCGATGAAAAAGAGGATATCATGCAGCAGTTCCGTGATGGGCTCATTGATGTTCTCGTTTCCACCACTGTCATCGAAGTCGGCGTAGACATTCCCAACGCCACCATCATGGTGATCATGAACGCTGAACGTTTCGGCCTGGCTCAGCTTCATCAGCTGCGCGGACGCGTTGGCCGCGGCAGTGAAAAAAGCTACTGCATCCTTGTCAGCGATGCTCGCTCCGAAGACAGCCAGGCCCGCCTCAAACTGATGGCAACCACATCCAGTGGCTTTGCCATCGCTGAAGAAGATCTGCGCCAGCGCGGCCCTGGTGAACTGCTCGGCCTGCGGCAGCACGGACAGGGCCTGTTTCGCCTCGCTCGCCCAGGCTTTCATCAGCAGGAACTGGCTCTCGCAGAAACCATCGCCAGTGATTGTGCGCATGAACCCCTCACAGAGGGTGCCCGCGAGATGATCCAGGACATCGAACGCAAGATCATACCATAAAAGGAGACCCTCACATGAGAATCATCGCAGGAGAACGCCGGGGGACAAAACTTGATGCTGTTCCCGGACTTAACACACGGCCAACGGCAGACCGTGTTAAAGAAGGACTTTTTAACATCATCCAAATGGACATTGACAACGATACCGTTGTTCTTGACGTTTTCGCCGGCACTGGCGCTCTTGGCCTTGAAGCGCTCAGCCGCGGCGCCCGTGAAGCCATCTTCATTGAAGAAAATCCTCAAGCCCTCGCCGTGCTGCGGCGCAACATTGCCAAATGTCACTGCGAAGACCGTGCCCGCGTCATCAGCGGCGACGCCATCAGCACCTTGCCGCAGCTGACCGACAAAGTTTTCGATCTGATCTTTGTCGACCCACCCTATCGAAAAAATTTATACGAAGCGGTCCTTTTTTCTGTCTTAAAGTACCATTTGCTCAGCGAATATGGTATACTTGTATCGGAACACTCAAAAAGTATACCTTTTTCCTGGCAGGAAGAAGGCCTCAACCTTTATAAAACAAGATCCTACGGAGAAACGGTCCTGAATTTTTTCAGGCGCAATTGAACCCAGCTGGAGGTAAACGACATGGAAATATTGGATTTAATCGACAAACTGGCCTATATGGCAGAAAATGCGAAGCAGCCACTGCTCAATAAGGATCAGATCATTCTTGATGAAAATGAAGTCTATGAATTGATCGACGCCTTGCGCAACAGCATCCCAACAGCGATTCAGGATGCCCAGTGGATCAAGAAAGACGAAGAACGCATCATTGCTGCTGCCCAGGAAGAACACGATAAGATCATTCAGGCAGCCAAAGACCATGCTGCCCTGCTTGTCAGCGAAGATGAAGTGGTTCGTCGTGCTAATGCTGAAGCGGAAAACATCATTGCTCATGCAGAAAGCCAGGCCCATGAGATCGTTGAAGGCGCTTTCCTCTATGCCCACGATTTGATGGACAAGCTGGAAAATCAGCTTACCGTTTACTACGAAGTGGTACAGGAAGGTCGTGCCGATATCCAGAAATCCCTTGACGCCATGCAGCAGAACAAGCCGGCTGCGTCTGACATCGACGTTCACGAAGAATAAGCCGCTTCTCCAAAGGCTGATGCACCGATACCTACGCTCTCGCATTTGCGGGAGCGTTTTTTGTGGCCTTGTTTTGCACAACCATTGACAAAAAAACAGACCATCCGTGCGGATGGTCTGTTTTTTGCTTTTAAAGAATGCTGTCGTCCTGTTCAATCTCCATTCTGATGAACATAAGCGAAAAGCTGATAAAGAGCAGGAAGCAGGAAACCCAAATCGTGTGCATGGTGAGTTTTGGCAGAAGCAGCGCACCGAGGACAGCACCAAGAGTAAAGAAGAGAATGATGCCCCAGTAATAGGCTGCTTTGTGCAGGGTATCGGTGTTGCGGTTTTGATGGTATTTGACCAGGGCTTCCATGCCGCTGCGGATGTTGCCGATGCACATGGTGCTGGCAAAGGAGCAGCCGTGGACCTTTCGGAACGTCTGCACCTGCATGGCGCAGGCGAAAGAAACCATGGCATTGGCGATAAGGTTCCAGGTGTTGGGCAGCAGGCCAACAATCAGGAGAATGACAATCTCAAGAATCAGCACCATCTGGCGCCAGTGCAGACGCTGCGCTTGCTGATACGCTTCGCGGATCATTTCAGCGACAGCAACGCCAAGAGCAAAAAACAACAGCGGCACAGCGTAGTGCAGTGCAGCGAACCAATGGCGTTCGTAAAGTGTCTGCCCAAGCAGCACGAGATTGCCTGTCTGGGCATTGGCAAACACCTGCCCGCGGGAAATGTAGGTGTAGGCATCCTGCAGGCCGCCCGACAATGAAAGAAAACTGGCGGTGATAAACGACTCAGACATTTGCCCTGTAGGGCCCTGAAGAAATTGTTTCAAATGGAAATCCATTCCGTTTGCACCTTCTTTGTACGAATTCATAGTGCCTCCGTCTGAAAAAGCGACACCGGTTATATAGTATAGCAAAGATCGGTTGTGTTTTCTATGGGGTAGAGAGAAAAGAGAGTCACTCATAAAAAATAAAAAGACTGCCATATGATATGACAGCCTTTTCGAGAGAATTTAGTAAATCAATAGACAAAGTGGTAAGCCAATAATAAGTAAGACAAGGGTTAATACCAGAATGACAGGAATGGAATAGCGTAACCATTTTTTTGGATCAATGAGTGGATTGGCCATGAGCATGCCAACTGTAGCGGAAGATGCTGGTAGGAAAAATGCTATTAGGACGGCATAGACAAGGATGGTCATGGTTGCAGGAAGGTTGATTGTAGATTCAGCTGCGTAGGTGACTGCAATTGGGGCCATCATAAAAGCAATGACAAGGTTGTTGCATAGGTTGGTCAGAACGATAGCGGTAAGCGCAAATACCAGAAGGAAGACAAAATCACTCTTACCTTGGAAAATTGGTACTAAAATCTGAGAAAGAAGTGTTTTAACACCAGTGGAATCTGCGACAAGTGCTGAAGATAGGGACATGGCAGCTGCTAAAAGGAATGGCATCCCCCAATAGATAGAACCAGAGAGCTTTTGAAAAGGAAGTACAGGTTCACCATTGACATGAATGCAGCAGAGGATGACGAATAAAATCATCATTATTCCGACAGTACTTAAAGAATTTAGAACTGTAGTAATTGCTAATGCATCTGGAAGAATGCCAGGTAACATGAGAATGATAATAAAGAATGCCAGATAACCTAATAGAAATTTTTGTACACTATTTAGTGGTTCCAAATCTTTTTTGAAATCGTTGCTGCTGATGGATGAAATAGCACTAACATCACATCTGAAAATAAATTTCATCATTGCAACATAGGCTAGGATAAAACAAAGTTGTAATGGAATTGAAATGGCCATATAAGCGGCATTATTAATTTGAATGTCAGCCATGTTTTTTACGGAATAAAGAATTACCATAGGCATACCACGGAATGGTAACAAGTTAGATGCCATGTGACCAATAGCACCTACACCGATGAGCATGAGCACGATATATTTATCGCCGGCTTTATAATTGAAACGTTTGGCAAAGTCTGCGAGAATTGCCCAAAATAGAAAATAACCAACGGTTGAATTGATGCAAGAGCAGAAGACAGAGACAGCAATGAAGAAAATGATAGTAAAGATCCAAGGACGTCCATTGATTGCTTTACTGCCTAAAAAAGCGGCGATAATATGATCATTAAGACCTGCATTTCCGATTGCAGCCATTATGCCCATGGCAAAAACGCTCATCCATACAGCTTCGGCGCCAAATGAGATTTGCAAAACTTCAGTAACAGAGGCGTAGCCTGATAATGCTAAGGCGGCAATACCAAGTACACTTGGCCATATCATATCGACAGTTGTCCAAAGATAGCACATACCAATGAAAATGCCAATAACACGCATACCAATTGGTGTGATTGGCTCGTAGGCAGGTAGAATGCTAAAAATAATCATGATAGCAATGCCAATAAAGGAGTGAATATAATATTTTGTCATTTTATTTGATTTAGTTTGACTTGACATAGCTATTTCCTCCTCTTTTTCATAATATTAATATAAGAGTTCGATATATTTTATTGTAATGTGGAGAAGATTTTTAATCTTCTCCACGATCATTAATTCTTAATATTCTTCTTCAAAGATTTGATAAATTGGAGCTCCTTCGCACTGTTTTGGCATACGTAATCCAAGCAAGGAGGCAATTGTTGGAATGACATCAACTTGACGGATGATGCGATCAGTTTCAATACCGGATTTCAAACCTTTGCCAGCAGCCATAAAAATTGGTGAAACAGAGGTGTCAGCATAGCCCCAAGTAGTTGAAAGTGAGTCGCAATGGTCATAGTTGTAGCCTTCTGCTGTCCAGTAAATAATGTCACCACATTCTGGTCCTCCCATACCAAGTAGAACAGCATCTTTATTACGGAGAGCGCAAGCAACAACTCGCATTCCAGTTTCTTTATCATGATAGCCATATAGTGCCGTCATAATTTCCTCTTCAAGTTGATATTTGTCTTTTGGATCAACGATACCATGAGGATCGCGACCTTTTAAATTGATGTAAATATGGTTCCCTCGGTTGGCGACTGCTTTTGTTCTGGACCAATCAATTTCGTGTAATTCATTGCCATTTTCATCATATTTTATGTGTGTATAACCTAATTCTTCCATAACACGAAGATTAACACCGGCATCGTCACCTAAATAAGGTGGTTGATGTTCTGGGCAAACCTGACCATGATCAGAAACAATAAAGACCGTCCAGCCTTCATCGACCAAATGAAGAAAACGACCAATATAGTTGTCTGTTTGAATATATACACGTTCCATAAGTGCAGCATATTCAGATTCAGGTAATTTATTGTCACCATGGTCTTTCATACGACGGACAATCATATGACCTTGAAGGTCAATGTTGTGAAAATGGGAAAATACAACATCGTAATTCTCTTCTTTTATTAAATAGTGTAGCGTATCTGCGTACCATTTAGCCTTGGCATCCCAGTTCGGAATCATGCATTTCCATAATAGAGCACGGTCTACACCACCAATCATGCAGAATGGATGACAGTGGCCAACGTTATCAACAACTTTTTTATAGAGATATTTTGGCGACCACATAATATCGCTTTCTGTATCCATACCTGCGGAAATCCACATTTTTACATGAGTACCATCTTCGGACAATTCGAGAATGCGCATATTGCGACTGACTGGTCGACGTGTGATACGGTCTTTTCTGCTGATGGCTTCATCAACAATATCAGTGGTGAAGACATCTTTTTCCAGAACGACAATTGGCTCAGTTTCCTTTTTAGATTTGTAGATTGCGATTTTGTTATAGATGCCTTCGTCATTTTTCAGAATCAGAGCTACACGACGCAGGAGCCCTTTAGAGCAGAGAATGGTGATTTCTTTTGCGTCTTCTGGTGCATTTGCCCAGCCACTAGCAGGTTTAATGGTGGAGAAACTTAAATCAAATGGTGCTTCTGAGTAGCAGTTTGTGCCGTCCTTTTGATCAAGGATGATATTGGTATTGTCTTCCTTTGCATAGTGATCACGAGAATCACGGGCGACAACTTCTTCCAAATCATTAATTACGCATGGTACGTTGCTGTCAGCGGCTGCTTTTTCTTTATAGGTGATGGCTTCTGTTTTTGTGTCCGCGATTAAAACGAATTCATCGTCTACCGTTGCAACAGACATGTTTACGCAAGCTGGTTGCGTTCCGTCAACAACGTGAAGATTTGGGCTGTCGCTGCTTGGTGGCCAACTGGAACCTGGCCAGTGAAAAACAAGTGTTTTCAATCCGTTTTCAGCAGTGACGTTCCACATTTGTTCTGCCTTACAGAGACGAGAATCAAGGTTGTAATCCATTTTATCAAGATCGCTCCCCTGACGGTTGAAGCAGGTAATGCCGTGGGTGCAAGCATAGGCACCAGTGGCTAGAGTGGTCCACATTGGTGGCGTAACAGTTGGATGACCGCCAAGCAGAACTAGGTCATGACGTTGAGCACCCATGTCCATAAATTTTTTTGTGTTTGGCATTTTCCCTTCATCAACATATTTACGTGTAAGGCGAGGGTCCATACCATCGATGCCGAGGACTAATACTTTGTTAGCAACAGCTTTTCTCATAATAGTGATCTCCTTTCCGAATCTGTGAATGAAATATCTTAATGTAACTTGATTATATACACTTATAAAAAACATTAGAATAATCTATCTATTGTCTGGAGATACTAGTTGCTTTTCTGTTGATGCAAAAAATGTACGGAACTATATTTTTTTGGTACACTAAGGGAAAGAGGATGAGGTGGAAACTAGAAAGAATGTACAGAAGGAGCTTTGTGATGCGATTAGAACAATTATACGCGTTGGTTGAAATTGCTCAACTGTCGTCGATGGCAAAAGCTGCGCGCAAACTACATACATCAAATCAAAACATCAGTAAGTGGATCAGTCAACTTGAAGATGAGTTCAATGTGATTTTATTTACGAGATCGAATAAAGGCGTTTATCTTACCCCGGAAGGTAAGGTCATTTATGAATTAGCTGTTGAGATCACAAATAAAACCGATTCTTTGCGCCACTATGTTGATCAGATGCCAAAAGTCAATCATTCGTTGAAGGGTATTTTGCATTTACATGCGCACATCAATCAGACGGCGATGATGATTCCATTGTTAGAAAAAATGCACTTGTTTTATCCGAATATTCGGTTATCACTCAGTACTGCGTTAGAATTGCCAAGCCCAGAACAATTTGCATCGGGGGACTATCATATTGCATTTACATGCGAACCAAAAAGCCATATGGAGATTTTAGATAAATATTCTAGAGAAGTGGAGATGTTTTGCTATCGTGAGGACAGTTTGAAAGTTGTCATGAATCAAGATTCACCGTACATTAATCAAAGTACGATGTCATTAAAGACGTTATCCAGGCTGCCATTCATTGATTATGCAGGTGATCTAAAAAAGCCATCCTTTGTACGGCAATTGTTTGCTTCACATGATTTGCCTTCAACAATTATTTTCAGCTGTGATGACCCATTGATTTCATTGGAATATATTGCAAGAAATGATGCATACTGTTTTGGCTCAAATAGTATTATGCAGGTTTATTCTCATGCGGCACAGCTACCGATCACGATCAAACCACTCAAGGAAAAGATTATGATGTGCAATTTGATGATGATTACAAAAAATAGAAAGAATTGCAGCAAGGAAATAGAGGCTTTTAAGCATGTTTTTAATTATCAATATCAGGATGAATATAAGCAAATAATGGCGCTTGATAAATAATACAAAAACGTTTCCACAATTGTGGAAACGTTTTTTGGTGGTTCGCTGTATTGTAAAGAAAGATGAATAATTATTTGCACAAATTTTCTGCTAAAGGTGATATAATTACCATATTGAATATTTTATGTCCCGTTTGGTCAATACAGAAAGGAACATGACAGTGGAACCATTCATTCGTTTTAAAGACGTGAAGAAAATCTATCGTGTCGGTTCGGTGGATATTGAGGCGCTGCATGATGTGAGTTTTGAGGTGGAGAAGGGCGAAATCTGCATCATCGTCGGGGCGTCCGGCGCTGGGAAGACCACGCTGTTGAACATTCTTGGCGGTATGGATGCGCTGACGAGTGGCGAGGTGTGGCTGGATGGCAAGAACATTGCCGGCTATTCGGACAAAGAGCTGACCACATACCGCCGTTACGACATCGGTTTCGTTTTCCAGTTTTACAACCTGATCCCTAACCTGACGGCGCTGGAGAATGTCGAACTGGCCACACAGATCGGCATGGACCCGGCCGATCCCGCAACAGTGCTGGACGAAGTCGGTCTGGGCGAGCGCAAGAACAATTTCCCGGCGCAGCTTTCCGGCGGCGAGCAGCAGCGTGTGGCGATTGCCCGCGCCCTGGCCAAAAATCCAAAGCTGCTGCTGTGCGATGAGCCGACAGGCGCCCTGGACTACAACACCGGCAAGCTGATCTTAAAGCTCCTGCAGGAAACGTGCCGCAAGAACAACATGACGGTTGTCATCGTTACCCACAACCTGGCTCTGTGCCCAATGGCGGACCGTGTCGTGCATGTAAAGAGCGGTCAGATTCAGAAAGTAGAACTGAACGAACATCCTATGTCCATCGATGACATCGAATGGTGAGGTGAGCGCAATGACAAAGAGCTTACTGAAGTCGTCCCTACGCGAAATCAAGTCGAGCTTTGGCCGCTACATCGCTATTTTGGGGATTGTGGCGTTGGGGGTTGGCTTTTTTTCGGGGTTGATGGTCAGCGAAGAGGCCATGCTGAAAACAGGCGACACCTATTTGAACGATCAGAACTTTTACGATTTCCGGCTGATGTCAACGCTGGGATTTGACGACGACGATGTGACAGCGCTGCGCGATGCCTCAGGCGTGACAGCGGCCGATGGCGCCTATCAGGTGGATGCGCTGGTCAATGATGGCGGCGACGAGGAAAAAGTCGGGCGCTTTCATTCGATCACTGCAGACGTCAACAAGCTGTCGCTGAAAGAAGGCCGCTTGCCGGAAAATGACAACGAGTGCGTTGTCGATTCGTCCTTCTACACAGGCGGCAGCATTGGCGACACCGTGACGGTGAGCGATGACAACGAAGCGGACACTCTGGATGCAATGTCACAGCATGAGATGAAAATCGTCGGCGTTGTGGAATCGCCGCTGTATATGCGCGTGGGGCGTTACAGCAGCGAGATTGGTTCCGGCGAAGTCGAAGCCATCTACTACGTGCCGGAAAGTGTGTTTACGTCCGACTATTTTACCGAAATGTATGTGAGCGTGGACACAGAGGGCGAAATTTACAGTGATGAGTATGACGCGTCGATTGACAAAGAGGAACCGATCGTAACAGAGGCTGCGGAAAACAGCGTCAATGCCCGTTATGATGACATCGTCAGTGAGATCAACGACGGCCGCAAACAGGCGCAGGAAGGCCTGGACCAGGCCAAGACGGCGCTGGAAACAGCGCAGAAGGCAGGCGCTGGCGAAGAAACGATTGCAAAGATTCAAGCCCAGGCCGATGAAGCCCAAAAGACCCTGGACGAGTTGACAGTGCCTGAGGAGCCAGAGCTCTATGTACTGACCCGCGATGAAGATGTGGGCTTCCAGTTCTTTAAGAGCGATTCGTCCATCGTCAGCTCGATTGCCAAAGTCTTCCCAATCTTTTTCTTCCTCGTGGCGGCGCTGGTTTGTGTAACGACGATGACCCGCATGATGAACGAACAGCGCACGCAGATTGGCGTGCTCAAATCCATGGGCTACGGCAACCGCAGCGTCATCATGAAGTATATGCTGTACTCGGGCAGTTCGGGCATTCTTGGCTGCCTCATCGGCTATTTCGTCGGCACCTGGGGCTTCCCGACGATCATCTGGAGCGCTTACCGTTATTATTACGCCCTGCCTGACCAGGTGATGTATGTGTTCAACGGGCCGCTGCTGGCGATTTCCTTGGCGGTGACGCTGCTCTGCACCATCGGTGTCACCTGGCTGTGCGGCTACAGCGCACTGACCCAAACCTCCGCAAACCTGATCCGTCCAAAAGCGCCAAAGGCTGGCAAACGCAACCCGTTCGAGCGCATCACACCAATCTGGAAACGGCTGTCCTTCCTGCAGAAGATCACCGTGCGCAACCTCTTCCGCTACAAAGCGCGGTTCTTTATGATGATCCTGGGCATTGGCGGCTGCACCGCATTGATCGTGACAGCGCTGGCCCTGCAGGACAATTTCATGGGCGTTTCGGACCTGCAATATAATGAAATCGATCTTTACGACGCCACCGCGTCCTTCAATGAAAGCCTGACCGAAGACGAGATGAACGCGTTTCTGGACAACAATGGCGACCGCATCGCCGGGGCCCTGTTCTCCTACACCGGCAACATGGACATCTCCGCCAACGGCACCACCCACAGCGTGGCAATGAACGCGCCGGTGGACAATGGCGACCTGGGCGATTTCTTCAGCTGGCACACCGATGAAACCACCTACGATCTGCCGGACGACGGCGAACTGCTGCTGGACCGCGGTCTGGCAAACCGTCTGGGTGTGAGCGTGGGCGACGAAGTCACCGTGCGTGACAGCGACATGCATGAAGCCGTCCTCACCGTAAGCGGTGTCTACGACAACTACATTTCCAACAATGCCTACATTTCCCGTGGGACGCTGGCCAATGACTTCGGCAAGACCGACATCAACAGCGCCTACATCAATTTCAAGGGCGACGGTGACGTGCACGAACTGGCAGCCCAGTTGATGAACAGCGACGACAACATCACCAATGTGTCGATTTCGCAGGATTCCATGGACATGTTCACTGACATGCTCGACAGCCTGAATGTGATCGTGCTTGTGGTCATCCTCTGCGCCGGGGCCTTGGCCTTCATCGTGCTGTACAACCTGACCAACATCAACATCAGCGAGCGCATCCGCGAAATTGCGACGCTGAAAGTGCTGGGCTTCTATGCGAAAGAAGCGAACGCCTATGTGTTCCGCGAAAACAACGCGCTGACGCTGATCGGTGCGCTTGTGGGGCTGGTGCTCGGCAAATTCTTCCATGCCTTTGTCATGGGGCAGATCGTTGTCGATGGGCTGAGCTTCGACGTTTATGTCAGCCCGCAGAACTATCTCCTGGCACTGGTGCTGACCCTGGTCTTTGCCTTCATCACGCAGCTCATCATGCGCCGCAAGATCGCCAAGATTCACATGGCAGAATCGCTGAAATCAGTTGAATAATACTTGTCCCCATTCGCCTGCGCGGATGGGGATTTTTTATGACAATGATGAGCAGAAAGATTCAACATGTGTCATGCTAAAATAAAGAAGATGTATTGAAAACAGCTTTATTCTGCTTTACAATAAAAGAAAACGTCGCAGTATTTTAATCAGGAATGGGAGGGAAGAGCATGAGCACTGTCAATGTAAACTTCAAGCTGGATGAGGAAACCAAAAAGGCCATGGAACAAGCCTGCCGGGAAATGGGCTTGACCCTGAGCGCTGCCTTCACCATCTACGCCAAAAAAGTGGCGCGCGAACAGCGCATTCCTTTTGAAATAACGGCCGATCCTTTTTACTCGGAGAAAAATATGAACCATCTCAAGAAGGTAGCGGACGACATTCGTTCCGGCAAGGCAACACTGGTGGAACATGACCTGATCGAGGTGTAACGATGCGGCTGCTATGGGAATCGAATGCCTGGGAAGAGTATCTGTCCTGGCAAAGCGAGGATAAGAAAACATTGAAGCGCATCAATAGCCTTATTAAAGATATGCAGCGTAGTCCATTCGATGGCATAGGCAAACCAGAACCCCTGAAAGGTGACTTGCAAGGCTATTGGAGCAGAAGAATCGATCATGTCAACAGGATTGTTTATACGGTGATCGAAGACGATTTGATCATTATTTCCTGTCGTGGTCACTATGATTGATGCGATAGAAAACGATGGAAAAGCACTGGAACACCATGAAGTTCCCGTGCTTTTTTTGTTATAATGAAGAAAACGATTTGCAGAAGGAGGCGGTTGCATGGATGCGATCCATGACCTTTACGATGCCTTGCAGCAGTGCGACTATGTGCTGATCGGCGCCGGTGCTGGCTTGTCAGCGGCGGCTGGCATCAGCTTTGCCAATGAGGATGTGTTTCGGCGCGATTATCCGGCGCTTTGGGCGCAGGGCGTGCACAGCGACTATCAAACGTTCAGCTACAAAGGCTGGCTGCCGGGTCAGCGCTGGGGGTATCTGGCACGGCACATCAAGCAGGTGCTGCTGGACACACCGGCGCTGCCGCTGTACGGTGAGCTGAAAGCATTGCTCGACGGGCTGAATTATTTCGTCATCACTTCCAACGTGGACCATCAATTCATTAAGGCAGGCTTCCCGGAGGAGCGTGTCTTTGAAGCGCAGGGCACCTACGGCGAGCTCGTGTGCAGCGCGGGCTGCTGCGACGAAGAGTGGGACATCGCGCCTTTCATTGTGCGGACGCTGCCGCACATCGCCGACGACCTCACCGTCGCCGAGGAATGGCTGCCGCACTGCCCACACTGTGGTGCGCCGCTGCGCCCGGCCTTTCGCGACACCCGCGCCCATGCCGAAGGCGACCGCCGCTACCACGACTTTCTCGCGGCCAGCGAGGCGGCGAGCATCGCCATTGTCGAGTTCGGCGTGGGCTTCAACAGCGCCGGCGTCATCCGTGTGCCGTTCGAGCGCATCACCGGCGAGCGCGACAAGGCGCGGTTCTTCCGCGTCACGGTGGACTACGCCGACAGCGACATCGAGATCGCCTATCCGGAGATCCCCAAGCCCATCGCCGACAAATCGCGCTCCATCAACCGCGATGCCGCCGAAGTGATTCGCGCGCTGCTGGCGATGAAGCAGCAGTAAACAATAATCGAGCCAAGTCCTTTGCGGGCTTGGCAATTTTTTTGCAATATTTTTTCATTTTA
>JAXJBF010000068.1:0-16941 GCA_036303105.1 Peptococcaceae bacterium
ATCCTGCATGGTTTCATCCATTGCATGGCCCATATGAAGTTTCCCTGTAACGTTTGGTGGTGGGATAACAATAGAAAACGATGGCTTTGTATCATCGTCGGTTGGTGCAAATAAGTGATTCTTTTCCCAGAATTCATACCAACGGTTTTCTACCTTGGATGAATCATAGTTTTTTTCCAGATTTTCAATAGACATGTACTTCTCCTCCAAAAAATAAAAAGTCGCCCCAATAAAAGGACGACATGGATCGCGGTACCACCTTTTTTCAGCCCGAAGGCCCTCATGATTTTTTAACGGTTATCAACCGGGGTCTCCCCACCTCAAAAGCAACCTTCAGACTTCTTAACCAATGACACTTTCAGCCACGGTGTCACTCTCTGTATAGTGCCAAAGTCCTACTCCTCTTTCTCATCGGCTCTATTTGTACATAATACCAAAGCATCTAGCGCACAGTCAATATCTCGTCATCGGAAAACTGTACAAAAAAAGCAACAAATCTGCCATGACAGACTTGTTGCTTTGTATTTCAGTTTAAAAACGTTTGTGTTTACTTTTCATAGACATATCATACCACAATGGAGATGCTACAAAAATTGATGAATACGTTCCACTAACGATACCAATAATCAACGCAAGTACAAACAATTTTGTTGTTTCCCCACCGAAGAAGAATACGCAAAGAATTGGAATCAACGTCGTTAAAGACGTAAAAATCGAGCGACGTAATGTTGATTGAATAGCCATATTAACCGTTTGCGCCAAATCGTCTCGTTTCACATTGCCTAACCGCTCACGAATGCGGTCAAACACAACAATTGTGTCATTAATGGAATACCCAAAAATTGTTAAAATGGCTGCAACAAAGTTGGAATTCACCTCAAGTTGAAAAATTGAAAAAATACTAACCGTCACTAATATATCGTGAAACAGCGCTAGATTACCAGCCAATGCGAATCGCCATTGGAATCGAATGGTAATATAAATGACCATCAATGCCACGGCAACAATTAACGCTAAGACACCAGATAGCAATATTTCTTGCCCAATAGAAGGACCAACCGCGTTTGTTGATAAAACTTCAAATGTTCCTGCTGCATCTGTCAATTGTTGTTCAAAATCATCCTGAGCTGATTGATCCATAAACTCTGTTTTAATCTGGAAAGTTCCATTGTCCATTTCTTGAATTTGAACACCATCATATCCCATACTTCCCAGTTCATCACGCAGATCTCCGATCTCTTTACTATCTTTAAATTGAATCTGAAAGACAGTACCACCGGTAAAATCAATCCCAAAATTTAATCCCTGCACAAACAATGAAACAATACCGGCAATGATAATGATGCAGGAAAGAGCATAGGCAAATTTTCGTTTTCCTATAAAATCAAAGTTCATTGTTGCCCCTCCTTACGCTTGATGCCATAAAATCTTGGCGTTTTTATCACGCCGCCTTTCACGAGATTACGCAAAATGAAGCGTGTAAAACTGATTGCTGTAAACAGGCTCAAGATAATACCAATAGCCAATGTTACAGCAAAGCCCCTTATAGAACCTGTACCAAGCAACATCAACACAAAGGTCGCAATCAAAGTTGTCACATTTGAATCAAGAATAGTTACAAAGGCTTTCTTAAAACCGGAATCGGTCGCAACACGTACCGTTTTTCCTGCACGTAACTCTTCACGAATACGTTCATAAATTAATACATTTGCGTCAACAGCCATACCAATGGATAGTAAGAATGCTGCAATAACCTGTAAAGTAATTGTAGAACGAATAAGAATCAAAGCGCCTGCCAATAAAATTGCATACAGTATCAGCGATATGATAGCTATAAAACCTGGGCCACGATAAATAACCAACAAAAATAGTGCAAGTAAGATACATCCAATAATTGCTGCTTGCAGACTCTGAGCGATGGCATCAGGGCCAAGCTGTGCACCAACAGTGTTCTGCTCAACAATCTCTAAGTCAACTGGCAAGGCACCAGAATTCAATTGAATAGCAAGATTAGAAGCATCTTCATAAGTTGAAAAACCGCCAGAAATTGATGCCTGACCATTTGTGATTGGTTCCATAATCCCAGGCGCAGAAATCACCTGATCATCCAAAACAATTGCTATCGCACGATTAGAATCACCTTCACTGTACTTATTGCAAAGATCTTCTGTCGCATTTTTAAAAGCTTCTGCCCCTTCATCATCAAATGCAATATTGACGGTAAATCGTTTGCTAGCGTCCGTGGCTTGATCATCAGTTTTTGCTTGAGCATCTTTCAAATGAGAGCCATCAACGACCACTTCACCAGTATCAACACGAATGAACTGCATCTTTGCTGTTGAGCCAATTGTGCGTACAGCCTCTTCCGGATCATCCACCCCTGGCAGCTCTACAGCGATACGATTATCTCCTTCTAAGCGAACATCTGGCTCTGAAACCCCGAGTCCATTGATACGGTTGTTAATAATGGAAATAGCTCCCATCATATCCTCTTTTGAAGTGCCTTCTGGCGCCTCTAAGCGGACCAATACGCCCCCCTGCAAATCCAAACCGAGATTAGCATGATCACGATATACAGGTACCAGGGCCACTGCGGCGACCACAATCGCTAAAATGACTGCAACCACCACTGCAACTCTACCTCGTTGCATGAATCAATCCCTCCTAAATATTAATTTTTAAATCACGACTTATTATATGATAATTGAACTTTAAATAAAAGAAAAAAATGAGCTGCGTTGACGCAGCTCATTTGAAAAGTCGCATCCTTGTTCAAATTTCCTGAAACCTCAGTACTCTTAGTTCTTTTCTTCGACCTTTTCCCTGTCAGTATTTTCCACCGTTTCAGTTCTAGTTTCTTCTACTTCTTCAATCTGTTCAACGGTTTCAATTTCTTCTACATCTTCCTCTGGAAGTTCGTCTTCTGCATCTTCCACATCATCTTCTTGCAGAACAGTCGCTACATACTGACGATTCAATTCGATTACCAAGCCATCAGCAATTTCAACATAGATATACGTATCATTGAGATCTCGTACATAGCCTGTAATCCCACCAACTGTCAGAATGCGATCATCCACTTTAAGTGCATTCAGCATCTGTTTATGTTTGTCTTGATGTTTCTTTTGTGGTCTAATCATCAAAAAATATAACAATGCTGCTAACACAATAATGTAAAGAAGCATGAAACCGCCATTTCCAGAACCAATAATTATTTGACTCACTTTATTTTCCCTCCTCATCACAAGAATAATACTATCTTACAACATTTTGCCTGAGAATTGAACTACATTTTATAGTTATCAAAAAAATGTTGCCGAAACTCAACATATCGATCCTGACGAATAGCTTCTCGTAAATCAATCATCAAGTGATTCAGAAAATGAATATTATGAATTGAAATTAATCGATAAGCGAGCATCTCATTGGCTTTGAATAAATGACGTATGTATGCTTTCGTAAAATTACGGCACGCATAACAATTGCAGCCTTCTTCTAATGGTGTCATATCCTTAAAATATTGCTGATTTTTAATGCTTAATCTACCACGCCGTGTCCAAAAAGCTCCATGCCGCGCAATACGCGTCGCCTGAACGCAATCAAACATATCAATGCCATAACCAACTGCTTCTACAAGATTGTCAGGATTGCCAACGCCCATTAAATAGTGTGGTTTCTTTTCAGGCATATATGGTACCGTTTCTTCTAAAAGATGATACATGGTTTCATTTGGTTCACCAACGCTTAAACCACCAATGCCAAAACCAGGCAAATCAAATGCAGTGATTTGCTCAATGCTTAATTTACGCAGATCTGAATACATTCCTCCCTGAACAATACCAAATAGCGCTTGTTGATCAGGATTTACTTGCGCCTTCACACAACGTTCCAACCAGCGAGTTGTTCTTTCCAAAGAATTTTTTGTATAGCTTCGATCTGCTGTATGCGGAATGCATTCATCAAACGCCATAATAATATCTGCTCCCAATGCATTCTCAATTTCCATAACCGATTCTGGCGTAAAAAGATGTTTAGAGCCATCCAAGTGTGAGCGAAACATAACCCCTTCTTCAGTTATTTTGCGAAGATCCCCAAGACTAAAAACTTGAAAACCTCCACTATCTGTCAATATTGGACGATCCCAATTCATAAAAGTATGCAAGCCACCTAACTCTTTAATCAGCTCATGCCCTGGTCGTAAATACAAATGATATGTATTTGATAGAATGATCTGGGATTCTGCATCTTTCAATTCATCCGGCGTCAGCGTTTTTACTGCAGCTTGTGTTCCTACCGGCATAAAAGTTGGGGTTTCAATATCACCATGAGGTGTTGAAAGCCTTCCCACGCGTGCCGCAGTATGACTGCATTTTTTTTCAATGGTAAATTCAAAACTCATTCTTTTTCTCCTGGATTAATAAACATAGCATCTCCAAATGAAAAGAAACGATAGTGTTGATCAACCGCTTCTTTATAAGCATTCAAAATTAATTCTCGGTCTGAAAGCGCACTGACAAGCATCATCAAAGTAGATTTTGGTAAATGAAAATTGGTAATTAGACCATCAACAATTTGCCATTTGTACCCTGGATAGATAAAAATGCTTGTCCATCCACTTCCTGCTATAAGCCGACCGTTCTGCGCTGCGCTTTCCAATGCCCTCGTTGAAGTGGTTCCAACAGAAATAATACGACGTCCTTCATTTTTTGCTTTATTAATATGATCTGCAGTCTCCTTACTGATCTCATAATACTCTGAATGCATTTCATGATCCTCAATTTCTTCTTCATTGACGGGTTTAAAAGTACCCAAACCAACGTGAAGCAACACTTCTTCAATTTCAATGCCTTTTGTTCTCAGTGTTTCTAAAAGTTCTTGTGTAAAGTGCAAACCTGCCGTAGGCGCGGCCGCTGAACCATCAACTTTAGCATATACCGTTTGATAACGATTTTGATCTTCCAATTGTTCATGAATATAAGGTGGCAATGGCATAGTTCCTAATTCTTCAAGAATCTCCTCGAAAATCCCCTCGAAATGAAAGGTGATTTTTCGACCTGCACTGGTATTTGCGACTACTTCACCCTTTAATTTTCCTTCGCCAAAATCAATCACAGTACCAACTTTAGCACGCTTGCCAGGGTGCACCAGCACTTCCCATGTATTTGGCAACATCTCGTCTCGTTTCAATAACAAAACTTCTATTTTTGCCGTGCCGCCTTCTTTTGTACCAAAAATACGCGCCGGAATAACCTTTGTATTATTAATCACTAGTACATCACCAGCATGAAGATACTCTACAATATCTTTAAACATCCTATGCTCAATGGCTCCAGTTTTTTTATCCATAACAAGCAAGCGCGAATGATCACGTTTTTCTGCCGGATGTTGTGCTATCAATTCTGTTGGTAATTCATAATCAAAATCACTTGTCTTCATCTGTTTCAATATCCCCTCCATCTTCAGCAGCAAAGATTTCTATTTGCTGGCTGGCTTCAAGCATTTTCTTTGGCATTGGTTTACCAAAATGTTGGTACGCTTTTTCTGTTGCAACACGTCCTCGTGGTGTACGTGCAAGAAAACCTTCCTGTAAAAGATACGGCTCACAGACATCCTCTAAAGTGACGCGTTCTTCCCCAATACTCGCCGCCAAAGTGTCTAAACCTACCGGCCCACCTTTATATTGCTCCATAATGGTTAAAAGCAGATCTCTATCTAACTTATCCAATCCTGCAGCATCTACCTCTAAGCGATCCAATGCATAACTTGCAATATCCACATCAATGATGCCCTGCCCTTCAACCTGCGCAAAATCTCGCACACGATTAAGAAGACGATTCGCAATTCGCGGCGTTCCCCTTGAACGGCTGGCTATAAGCCGTGCACCATCATCATTTACAGGAATGTCCAAGTATCTTGCATTAATATTGATGATCTGCGCCAGTTCTTCTACAGAATAAAATTGTAAGCGCTCAATAATGCCGAAACGATCCCTTAAAGGAGAAGATAGACTGCCTGCTCGGGTTGTCGCGCCAATCAATGTGAATGGTGGCAAGTCCATGCGTAAACTGCGCGCGCTTGGCCCTTTACCAATAATGATATCCAATACATAATCTTCCATAGCTGAATAAAGCACTTCTTCAACTGCACGATTCAAGCGATGAATTTCATCAATAAATAGTAAATCATAGGGCTGCAAATTGGTCAAAAGCGCAACAAGATCCCCTGGACGTTCAATGCTAGGTCCAGAGGTAATATGAATATTAACTTCCATTTCGTTGGCAATAATTTGTGCCAAGGTTGTTTTTCCCAATCCAGGCGGCCCATAAAATAAACAGTGATCCAAGGCTTCGCCACGTACTCGAGCAGCCTCAACATACACTTTTAGCTTAGTTTTTACACGATTCTGCCCAATATAGTCACTAAATCGCTTTGGGCGCAAGTTTTTCTGTATCTTTACATCCTCAATAATTTCATTCGAGGAAATAATTCTTTCTTCAAGCATCGTTTACCCTCTCGATAAATACTGCAACGCTTTTCTAAGTGCAACATTCACATCGTGGTCTTCTAATACATCTGTCGCTTCATACATTTCCTTAATTTCATGAGAGCGATATCCAAGAGCGATTAATGCATCTGATAGATCTTTTTCGATGACACTTTCCTGTATTGCTCTCTTTGGTGTTTGTTGTATTGGGGTCTCCTGTGCAACCAAAGGAAATTCTTTTACAATTTTTTCCTTCAACTCTAAAATAAGCCGTGCTGCTGTTTTTTTCCCAATTCCCGGCAAAGACGAAAGAAGTTTTTCATCTTCAGCGGAGATCGCCGTTATAATTCCTTGAGGTGTTGTAACCCCCAACATCTGCATGGCACTTTTAGGGCCAATGCCTGATACCCCAATTAAAACATTAAATAACTTCTTTTCCAAACTACTGCTAAAACCATAAAGACCAATTTCATTTTCACGAACATGCATATAAGTGTGAATTTCTACTTCATCACCAATATTAAATAAAGTTTCACCATCATTTGGCATCATCACTTCAAAGCCAACGCCACCAACAAGAAGAGTGATCATTTGTCCCTCTGCCGCGACAATCGTTCCTTTCAAAAAACCAATCATGCAATTCCTCCATTATAACAAACCCGAACGACTGTGCGCATGACAAACTGCAATCGCTAATGCATCAGCAGCATCATCAGGTTTTGGCAATTCGGGTAGTTTTAAAAAATTTTGCACCATATATTGTATCTGTTTTTTCTCAGCATGTCCAAACCCAACTAAAGCTTGTTTAACCTGCATTGGTGTATATTCTCCGATCGGCAGTTTTTCTTGTGCTAAGCGCAATAAAAGAACACCACGCGCCTGTCCCACTGTAATGGCTGTCGTTGCATTACGACCAAAATACAATTTTTCAACAGCCACTTCATCCGGATGATATTGACGAATGATTTGGCTAAGATCATCATAAATAACTTTTAAGCGCTGCGGCATATCCATTTCGGGTTTTGTAATAATGGCTCCATAAGCAACACAACTAATCTTAAAATTTGTCATTCGAATTACGCCATAGCCCGTTGTTGCAGTGCCAGGATCCAAACCAAGAATAATCATTCGTAACCTCCTTTATATCACTTTTTAATGTTTAATATTTCGTGGTATAAACAATACTAAGACGGTATACAGCTCTAAACGGCCAAAAAGCATGAGCACACAATAATAAGCCTTCAGTATAGACGGCAATGTTGCAAAAGGTTCCGTAGGCCCATATGAACCAAAGGAAGGACCACTATTACAAATACAAGTTAACGAAGTGGTAAATGCTTCCAAAAGCGGCAAACCAACTGCTGATGCGATAAATGTTGAAATTATAATGATTAATACAAAAAGAAATACATACACAGCAACATTTATAATCACACGGTTTGGAATTACATTTCCGTTAATCTTTAAACTAGTCACCATGCGAGGATGTAACATATTGCGCATCTCATTGCGTGTTTGCCGTAACAAAATCATCACACGTTCAAGTTTCACACCACCAGCTGTTGAACCTGCACAGCCACCCATAAAAATAATCAGTAGAACCATCAATTGCAATATCGGTGGCCAGAGATCATAATCAACTGTCACAAAGCATGTTGATGAAAACAAAGCAATAACATTAAATAATGCCATACGAATGGTTTCTAGTAATCCATATTCACCTTCCGGGTACAGCACTGCTACAATCAAAAAAGAAAAGAAAAAGATCATGCCTACATAGAAACGCCATTCTCCATTTTTCCAGAAAATCCGAAGATCACGACGTCGAAAAACACGATAGTAGAGCGCAAAACTGCATGCTGACAAAAACATGAACAACATGGTAACCCATTGTACACTTTGTTGTGGGAAAGCCAAAATTCCTGCATTCCGCGTCGAATAGCCCCCCGTTGAAATAGTGCTCATCGCATGATTTGCCGCATCAAATATACCCATGCCACATCCCAACAATGATAGAAAATTCAATAACGTAAGTATTAAATATACAATCCAGAGAATTTTTGCCGAATCACTACTACGCGGACTTAATTTTTCTTTTACAGGCCCTGTTACCTCTGCATTAAGCAACTGTGTACTACCACTCACACCTGAAAGCATCGCAACAAAGAGGACAACAATTCCCATCCCTCCTAGCCACTGTGTCATGCTTCTCCACAATAAAATGCTGCGTGGTAAACTTTCCACATCCGCTAATACCGTAATACCTGTAGCCGTAAAGCCTGATAATGTTTCAAAAAAGGCATCCAAATAGCTTGGAAAATAGCCACTCATTGTCATTGGCAAGGAACCAAAAAAGGAGGCACACAGCCAAGCTAAGGTAACCAACATAAACCCATCTCGAATACGCATGAGATGACGTGCGCCACGTCCTATACCCAGAAAAATACCACCACAAATTAAAGTTACAATGATAGCAATAATATAAATTCTCTGGATGTGTTCATTATCGTAGATACTCATCAATAAAGGCACGCACATAGAAATTCCTACAAGAATGATGAGTTCACCTAAGAAACCTACAATTGTACGATTCACTTTAATCGCCTCAAATATTAATCAATTTTTCAACCTTTCTTACAGCTTTCTTCCCCACAAAAATTGTAATTCGATCCCCTGCAAAAATACGATCTTCGCCATTTGGAATGATAACGTCATTCGCTCTATCAATTGAAGAGATGATAACACCTGTCGGGAATGGAATATCTTTAACCTTACGACCACAAATTTTCCGATGCTCCTCTTTAACAATCAAATCAATCACTTCCGCACTGCCAGAATCAATCAACGTCAAGGACTCTAATTTTCCTTTACGAATCAGTTTTAAAATAGCTTCTCTTGTCAATGTTTGTGGATCAACCGCTACATCAATCCCAACCGATTGAATCAAAGGCATATAATCTGTACGTCGAATTTGTGTGACTGTTTGCTTTGCGCCTAACTGAGACCCCAGCAAACAAGCTAAAATATTCAATTTATCATTATCTGTCGATGCCACTAGAATATCTACATTACTTATGCCTTCTTCGGCAAGAATGTCAGCATCGCCAACATCACCATTCAACACAATCGTTGTATCCAGCATTCCGGATAAAAATTCACACCGTTTTAGATCTTGTTCAATGATCTTTACCTGAACATCCATTGGCTCCAATATCTTTGCCAAGTAATACCCCAAGCGTCCGCCGCCTAAAATCATCACTTTTTGGATAATTTTTCGTTTAAATCCCAACGATCGTTCAATTTCTTTCATGTCCGATGTTTTTGTCATCAAAAAAATATAATCATTTGCTCGAATGATTTCATTCCCATTTGGAATAATAAGTTTTCCATCACGTAATATAGCTGTAATTAAAAATGGTTTAATTTTCAATAAATCTTTTAACGCTTTTCCATTGATGCTACTTTGTGTAGAAACAGGCAATTCAACCATCATCAACTTTTTCTTGTCAAAATAGTAAATATTTTTTGCTTCAGGAATGCGAATGTAATTCGAAATGGCTTCAGCAGTTACTTGCTCCGGATTGATAAATACATCTACCTGTGGCATGTTTTCTTTCAAAGCATCAATATCGTTTGCATAATCAATATCACGCAAACGTGCGACAGTACGTTTTGCACCAGCAAGTTTAGCAAACATACATGACAACATATTAATTTCATCACGATCTGTAACTGCTACTACCAAATCTGCATTACCAATATCAATAGCACGCTGCAAACGTGGACTAGCGCCATTGCCATTCACAACCTGTACATCCAATTTTTCATTGATAATGTTTCCTCGTTCAATTTCCGGTTCAACTACAATCACGTCGTGTTCTTCTGCTGAAAGCATACGAGCCAAACTATAACCCACTTTTCCCGCACCTATAATTACGATTCGCATGAGATCCCCTTCTTTAGAATAGTCTTTAGCTAGTATACCAGACAATTTTATCCTTGGAAAGACGTAATAACTATTGGTATGTCCTACACAAAAAGGATGTCAATATTGACATCCTTCTACAATCATCATAAAAATTTTTATTGCAAAAATGGACTTAAAAGAGTATTAATCTGCTCAACACCCAGACCATTCTCGGCAGAGAACAAAATAATCTCATCTTCAGCAGAAAGATCCAGTGCTTTTCGAATCTGATCTTTCTGTTTCTGAAACTGTCCTTTTGATATCTTATCTGCTTTTGTCGCAACGATTTGAACTGGTTTATTAAAATATTTCAACCACTGATACATTGCAATATCATCTTTTGTTGGTGGGTGCCGCAAATCAATCACTTGAATAATTAATCGACATTCATCCCGTTTAAGCAGGTAATTTTCAATAAACTGCCCCCATTTTTCACGATCTTTTTGACTTGCCTTTGCAAATCCATAACCAGGCAAATCAACAAAGTAAAAAGGAGATTGATCAGTTTCAATCAAATAATAATTAAGTTCTCTTGTTTTTCCAGGTTGTGAACTGGTTCGTGCAAGATTTTTTCTCTTTATGATACGATTGATAAATGATGATTTTCCAACATTTGAGCGACCACAAAGAGCAAATTCAGGGTATCCAGTTTCAGGATATTGTTTTGGTGACACTGCACCAATCAAAAATTTGCTATTTTTGACAATCATCCTATCACCTCATTCCGAAATGCAACCTTCCATACATCTTCGACACGTTTCACCAATCTAATATCTAAAGCATCACGTATTTCTTCCGGAATCTCCTCAAGATCACGCTGGCAATCTTCAGGGATCAAAACAAGCTTACAGCCTGCACGATGCGCAGCTGTCACTTTTTCTCGGATGCCCCCAACAGGCAACACTTTTCCTCGCAATGTCATTTCACCGGTCATTGCGACATCTTGACGTAATGGTTCATGAATCATCATCGACAACAAAGATGTGGTCATTGTTACACCTGCGGATGGCCCTTCTTTTGGCACAGCACCCGATGGAACATGAACATGAATATCATGTTCTTCAAGAAATTTTTCTGGGATTCCGACTTGATCTGCAACACTACGCAAATAGCTCAAGGAAATTTGTGCAGATTCTTGCATCACTTCTCCAAGCTGCCCAGTGAGATGTATGTTGCCTTTTCCTGGCATACTAAGACTTTCAATTTGTAAGATTTCTCCGCCAACAGGTGTCCAGGCCATACCAACAGCGACACCAATTTCATCGCCCTCACTTGTTGCCAAGTGGTCAACAAGCGGCTTACCTAAATACTCTTTCACATTATTCTTTGTTACTCGAGTCGGTGTCTCATCACCTGGCATAAATGTTCCTTTAGCAAATTTTCTGCAGATGGCCTCAATTTTTCTCTGAAGTTCACGTACACCAGCTTCTCTGGTATACTTTGTAATAATTTCTTTTAACGCTCCATCTGTAAACGAAAGAGTCCCTTTTGAAAGGCCAGTGGCCTCCATTGCTTTTTTTACTAAGTACCGCTTAGCGATCTGTAATTTTTCATACTCCGTATAACTTGACATTTCAATAATTTCCATTCGATCACGCAAAGGACCTGGTATGGCATTAATATCATTTGCAGTCGTTATAAAAAAGACTTTAGAAAGGTCAAATGGTACCTCAAGATAATGATCACTAAAGCTATTATTTTGCTCCGGATCCAGCGCTTCTAAGAGTGCTGCTGATGGATCGCCTTTAAAATCACGCGTAAGTTTGTCAATTTCATCCAGCAAGAACACAGGATTGCTTGACCCCACATCAGAAATGCCTTGAATAATACGTCCTGGAATGGCACCCACATAAGTCCGACGGTGACCACGAATTTCCGCTACGTCTTGAACACCACCGAGCGCTGCACGAATAAAATCTCGATTCATTGCACGTGCAATTGATTGAGCAAGCGATGTTTTCCCAATCCCAGGTGGTCCAACAAAGCATAGAATAGAGCCCGCATTATCTCCACGCATAAACTGAACAGCAAGAAATTCTAAAATACGAGTTTTAATCTTCTCTAATCCATAATGGTCTTTTTCAAGAACTTTACTCGCATAAAGTAAATCATTATTATTTTCTTTATAAATTCCCCAAGGCAAACCAACCAAAAAATCAAGATAATTTTGGATGTTTCCATATTCTGGATGCATCGGTGTTGAATTGCGCATCCGTTTTAATTCTTTTCTAGCACGTTCCTTCACTTCATCAGGCATAAGTGACTGTTCGATTTTTTCTTCTAATTCATCAAGTTCAGCATCCTTATCAACGTCTTCTCCCAACTCTTTACGAATGGCTTTTATTTTTTCACGTAAAAAGTATTCTTTTTGAGATTTATCAATTGATGCTTTCACGCGCTGATTAAGTTCCATTTCCAAATGAATGATTTCATTCTCACGCACCAAATAGGTCAGTAGCTTTTCCAAACGCTGGTCCACGTATATATTTGACAGTACGGCATATCGATCTTCTAAGCGACCAACCACCAAGTGTGTCATAATATCGATTCTCTTGGCCAATTCAGTTTGATTTTGAATTAACGTCAACTGTGCAGCACTTAACTTTCGTGTTAAACGATTAAATCGCAGAAGTTCAGTATTTAATCGGCTCTCTGTTTTTTCCGCTAACAAGTGTGCCGCCTCACTGCTATAATCATCTGATAACGGAAACACTCGCACCGTCAATAAGTCGTTATTATTTTCTAACTGCAAAATCTGTACGCGTTGTCCAATATCAACAGTGATCTTATAGCCATTAATAGCTGTATTTTTTTCAACCTTTGTCACAACAGCAGATACGCCAATAGGATACAGTTCCTCTAAAGAAGGAACTTCAGAATTTGGATCAGTCTGTGTAAACAGATACATTTGCGTACCATGTGCTTTGGCATCGTCCACTGCTTTTTTTGAAATTTCTCGTCCAATATCTACAGTAATGGCCGTTGATGGCAGTGGAACCAATTGACGAAGCGGCACCATTACGCCACTCTGACTTTTAACCGCACTCATCTTATCACTTCCTTATTTAAAAAGGCTTTGCAAAGAACCCCTTGCAAAGCCTTTCATAATCTTATTTATATTCCAAAATCGATGTACCTGTACCAAGAATCGCATCTTTTGTAATGCGAACACACACAATATCATCTCGACTTGGAATATCAAACATAATATCCATCATCACATTTTCAAGAATTGCTCGCAAGCCACGAGCACCTGTGTTGCGTTTTAACGCTTCCTCAGCAATAGCATCCAGTGCATCTTCTTCAAAAACAAGTTCAACATGATCCATTTCGAAAAGTTTTTGATATTGTTTCACCAGTGCATTCTTTGGCTCAACAAGAACGCGAATTAACGCTTCTTTATCAAGCTGTTCTAAGGTTACCAGATAAGGAACACGTCCAATAAATTCTGGAATCAAGCCAAATTTCAGCAAATCTTCCGGCTCAATCTTTTTAATGGTTGGCAAATCTTGTTGTGTTTGTCGAGTATTTTCTTCAATGTCCGTCGCAAACCCAAGGCTGCCTTTGCCAATTCTACGATCAATGATATTTTCAATACCATCAAACGCACCACCCAATATGAACAAAATATTGGTAGTGTCTAACTGAATAAATTCTTGATGCGGATGTTTACGCCCACCTTGTGGCGGAATATTGGCAACAGTTCCTTCTATAATTTTCAAAAGTGCCTGCTGCACACCTTCACCAGAAACATCACGCGTAATAGATGGATTATCACTCTTGCGAGCAATTTTATCAATTTCATCGATATAGATAATGCCACGGCTGGCTGCATCCATATCGAAATCGGCAGCCTGTATCAGCTTCAAAAGGATATTTTCCACATCCTCGCCGACATAACCAGCTTCCGTTAATGACGTAGCATCTGCAATCGCAAATGGAACATTCAGCACACGTGCCAATGTTTGTGCCAATAACGTTTTCCCGCTGCCAGTAGGACCAATCAAACAAATATTGGTTTTTTGCAGCTCGACATCATTGTCGCTACTTGCATCATCAATATAGTTGATGCGCTTATAATGGTTGTAAACTGCCACAGATAAGGCTTTTTTTGCTTCATTTTGTCCAATGACGTACTCATCAAGAACAGCTTTTATATCAGCTGGCTTTAGTGCGTTTGTTTGCGAATAATCTTTTTGAGCAGAAATTGCATTTTCAGCCAATATTTCATCGCAAATTTTTACACATTCATCACAAATATAAACGCCTTGCCCCGCAATTAATTTATTTACTTCGTCTCTTGTTTTGCCACAAAAGGAACAACGAATTTCTTCATTCTGATCTTCGTTTTTACTCATCAATGTTCTCCATTCTTTAGTGACGTTCGATGACCTTATCGATCAAACCATATTCCTTGGCAGCGGCTGCTTCCATGAAATAGTCACGTTCGGTATCTTGACGTACTTTTTCAGGATCTTGTCCCGTTCTTTCTGCCAAAATACGAATCATTTTATCTTTGATTTCAAGAATGCGTTTTGCATGAATCTCAATATCAGTTGCTTGTCCCTGAGCACCCCCAAGAGGCTGGTGAATCATGATTTCACTATTAGGCAGCGCGAAACGTTTTCCTTTTTCACCAGCAGCAAGCAAAAACGCCCCCATACTGGCTGCCATACCTACACAAAATGTGCAAACATCTGGCTTCACATACTGCATTGTATCAAAAATAGCCATACCAGCAGTCACAGAACCGCCAGGACTATTGATGTACATGTAGATGTCTTTCTTAGGATCATCAGCTTCCAGGAAAAGAAGTTGTGCAATGATTGCATTCGCAGAATCATCCGTGACTTCGCCGCCAAGGAAAATAATTCTGTCCTTCAGCAATCTTGAATAGATGTCGTAGGAGCGTTCTCCATGACCAGTTTGTTCAATAACATAAGGTACTAGATAGCTCATTTGTAAACTCCTTTCGCTATTCCTGTCTACTGAAAGTCGCAGCAATTACTTAATAACGGCTTTTTCCAACAGGAACTTCATAACTTTTTCAAACTTGATACTGTTTCGCAAGGATTCTGTCTGCCCTTGAACCATGAAGATCTGCTTCAACTGATCTTTTTCCATCTGATAGTATTTAGCAAGTTTTTCCATTTCTTCATCAAGTTCTTCTTCAGAAACAGTGATCTCTTCACGATCAGCAATTTCGCTAAGAACGAGTTGCTGCTTTACAGAAGCTTCCGCACGTTCAGCGAATTCTTTCTTCATATCTTCTTCACTAGTGTTGGTCCACTGAAGATACTGATCCATTTCAATGCCTTGTGCACGAAGATTGTAGGTCATTTCATTCAAATAACCTTCAGATTCCTTTTCAACCATAGATTGTGGTGCAACAACATCAGAATCAGCGGTCACTTTTTCAGCAATCTTACTCTTGTACTGATTTTCAGCGGCTTCTTTACGCTGTTTTTCCATATCTTCACGAAGATGTGCTTTATATTCATCTAAAGTATCATATTCGCTGACATCCTTTGCAAAATCATCATCCAATGGAGCTAAGTGTTTACGCTTAATCGCATTAACCTTAACAGTAAATACAACAGCAGCACCAGCAAGATCAGTTGCATGATATTCTTCTGGGAAAGTTAAATCAAGGTCTTTTTCTTCCCCAATCTTCATGCCAATCATGCCTTCTTCGAAGCCTGGAATAAAGCTGTTGGAGCCAATGGTCAATTCATAGTTTTCAGCAGTGCCGCCTTCGAATGCAACACCATCTTTTTTGCCACAGAAGTCGAGAAGAACAATATCTCCATTTTCAACAGATGCGTTTTCATCTTCAACATCTTCAATTAATGCCGTATTTTCACGAGCATGGTCGATTTCCTTTTGAAGATCCTCATCGGAGACGGTGGTATCCACAGCTTCTAATTCAATGCCAGTGTATTCGCCAAGAGTAATTTCTTGCTTGGTATCAACAGTTGCAGTGAAAACAAAAGGCTTTCCAGCTTCAAGTGTCACTACGTCAAATTTAGGTTCAGCGATTGGCTTAATATCTTCGTTTTCTTTGACAGCTTCAACATACTTAGGGAAAACACAGAGTTCAGCTGCATCATAATAGAAGAAATCCTTCCCATAGTACTGTTCAATCAATTGACGAGGTGCATGACCTTTACGGAATCCAGGAATATTGATCTTGCTTTTACGATCACGATATGCTTTTTCAACAAATTCCTTAAATTCATCTTCTGGAATTTCGATGGTCAATTCCACCTGTACTTTATCAAGCTGCTTCTTTTCTACCTTCATAATTATCCTCCTAAATGAGCCTTTTGTATTTTTAATCTTATAGTAACATACTACAAGCAAAAACTACTATAAAATCATATAAAAAAAGCGACTGGTTCAGTCGCAATTTTTAACAGCGGAAAACGAGATTCGAACTCGCGACCCTCGCCTTGGCAAGGCGATGCTCTACCACTGAGCCATTTCCGCA
>JAXJBF010000069.1:0-2495 GCA_036303105.1 Peptococcaceae bacterium
ATACGCATATTTCACCACGTCGTAGTACCAGTCACCAGTGTTCACATCGCCAAATGGCATGTCGCTGGATGGTTCTTCTGGGGTTGGTTCTTCGTAGTTTTCATCCTCCACGAAGATAGCGCTGATCTGAACCTTGCTGCCTGGCATGGTGAAGGTGTAGGTGCCATCACCATTATCGGTGAGTTCTACATCCTTGCCATTTGCAGTAACGGTGAGTTCATCCAGCTTGTAAGCCTTGTCAGGGGAGACAGTGATAGTCACTGTGTCACCTTCGGTGGCGTATTTGTCCACAGATACACTGCCGTTGTCAGTATCGGCAACGTTGATTTCGTAGCTGTACTTGCCAGTGTATGGAGGCTGGTAGGTGCTTTCGATACTGCCCGACGTTACCTCTTCACCGTCAAACCCTACACTGATTTCCAATCGGCCACCATTGTCGTTGGTATAGGTGATATTATCTAAAATTTCAGCAAGAATCTCGTCATTAGATTTTTCTCCACCCATTGCTGTTTCTACTCTACCTGTTGTGGCTGCATCTGCCCAAACATAAAGCTTAGTACCATCAAAAGATACATTATCAATGCTCATACTAGGAATTTGTTCAACACCGCTGCCCATACCGTACTCAATATTAGCATATGCGCCCTCTGCTGGATTCAGATCACTATCGATAAGGGATACATCGGTTGCACCATTAACCATCACTGCGGTACCATTCCCGCCATTGATAGTAACGTTTTCCAATGTACCACCATCGTTGCAGTAAAACTGAACAGCATGTGTAGCATCTCCTGCATTGATTGTTACATTCTTAATTGTAACATTATCCTTTTTCGTTGTAACATCAAGGAAAGCAGATGTTTCCGCGCCAGTATAACTCAAACTATGTCCATTACCATCAAGGGTGACACCTGCTGGTAAGGAAATAGGTGTTGTACTTTCGAGATCTTTTGCCAGAGTGATCACGTCGCCAGATTGTGCTTTGGTTACCGCATCAGCAAAAGAAGCCGCAACCGTGGTTAACCCATCACTAGTAACGTAAGCTTCAACACTTGGCCAAGGTTCGGATTCAGTAACCTCTCCATTATTGGTAAATGTCGTTTGAACTGCTCCTACGAGTTTGCCCTCGGAACTTTCATCAATAGAGTATCCATAAGTTGTATTACTGAAAGTGCTGTTTGTAATGCTGATAGATGCTACATTTTCTTTGTCAAGATTAGTAAATGGATTTACAAGAATACCACAATACAGATTGTTAAATTCGCAGCTATCCAGCTTTACATTTGCTCCCTTAGCATTGGCGCCCACTAAAACGCCATAACCATTGGAACCAGCAGCTGTGCTTGTAAATTTGACATTATTAACAGTCAATGAAACATTTTCAGGAGTATCACCCATTTCATTATCTAATGATCCTGTAATTTTAAATGCAGCATTGGATGTCGTTCCACCATTGCCATTATATGAAATGGTTTTACCATTACCATTGATAGTAATGTTCTGATCACTTGCAAGGATAATAGACTGAGTCAAAGTGATATCATTGATCAAATCAATAGTGGTAGCTGTTGATCCAGGAGCTGCATTGACAGCCGATTGTAAATCAGCATAGAAGGTGTTTCCAATCTTTGCTACAGCATTTGTAGCGAGTGTAGGATTAGTTTCTACTGCATTATCCTTGTTAAAATCTTCTACCGTTGCAAAATACTTATCAGAAAAACTCTCTGGTGCGTAGTTATTATTAAATTTCTGAACAGCATAGCAACCTTCATCAACGATATTCGTTCCATCAAATTCTACACTATTATTAGCGATCTGATTGGTAGTCACAGTGTCATAATTGAAACTTACAGCACACAATGTACTAGGGAAACGGCAGTTTTTCACAGTAAGATCATAACCATTTGCATGACTGTTCATGGTAATGCCATATTGCCAGTTGTCGAACACACAGTTTTCAACAACAATATTCAAATTGTAGCCATTGTTTGGCTTATCACCACAAAATTGAAGGCCTTGTACATCTGTTGTTGCATTTGGCTTAATGGTCAAATTCGAAACGGTCAATGTATTTCCGTTCTGGTCTTCTGAAAACTTATATTGTACCTGCCCAATAATCGTTGTTTTATCAGCGCCTGCGCCAACTAGGTTGACACGTTTTTCAATGATAAGCGGTGATGTTGTGAGATCATATGTACCTGCTTCCAGTGTAATAGTATCACCATCATTAGCAGACGCAATGGCAGATTCCAATTCACTTGGACTATTTACAGTCGTATCATTAGCAAAAGCCGCGAATGGGAATAGGCTGACGATCATCGCGCATGCCAGCAAAGCGCTTAAAAAACGTTTTTTCGTTTTTCGCATGATTGTTTTCCTCCTTAATAGTATCGTTTACGTGTTCTTTACTTTCTGTTTTTCATCTTCACATTACTATTAAGCATGTCAAAATTTAAAAATGTAGTGCTCCCTTTCGAGAGCACTACGAGTATCAC
>JAXJBF010000070.1:0-4731 GCA_036303105.1 Peptococcaceae bacterium
AGTGGTCGGACCAGTAGGTGTCGATCACTTTCAGTTCGGTTTCGGTTGGATCGCGCTGTTCCTCGATGAAGTAGCTCTGCAGGAACGCGAGGTCGTCCACGTCCATGGACAGGCCATAGGCTTTAACGATGTCGGCGAGGCCGTCGCGGTCAGCAGCGATAAGGCCGGTCACCGTTGGCACGGTGTCGGCAGCTGGCGCTGGCTGTTCGAAGGCTTCCGGCTTTTCGAGGGCGGCCAGGCGCGCTTCCACTGGGTTGACGAGGTAGTGTTCCACGGCCTTGATGTCATCGGCGCTGAGGCTGCCGCTGAGCACATAGACGAGCGCGGTCTTAACGACTGGGCGTTCGCCGGTGACAACTTCGATGCACTGGGCGCAGGAATCGGCGCGCTGGTCGTATTGGCCAGGCAGCGGTTCCACAGCCAGGATGGTTTTATCGGCATAAGCTTCCGGCAGGGTTTCGGTGTAGATGGTGTCCACACGTGGTTCCGAAAGCACGAGGTTGCAAATTTGTTTGGTATCGAGCGCAGCCTGCAGGTCCAGGTCGTAGCGACGGATGATGCGCACATCGTCCAGGCCCTTCAGGCCCAGGTCGCGGCGCAGCGATTGCAGGAGCGCGGTGTTTTCTTCACGAAACTCTTCCTTGCGTTCCACAAAAAAGCGTTTGATTTCGCTCATGTTGTTCTCCCCTTACTTCAAAGCACGGGCGCCAATGTCGCGGCGGAATTGCATGTGGTCAAAGGTGATCTTTTCCACGGCGGCATAGGCTTTGTCGATGGCGCCTTTGATGGTGGTGTCTTTCGCAGTCACGCCGAGCACACGGCCGCCGTTGGTGACGATCTGGTCGTCTTTCAGCGCGGTGCCGGAATGGAAGACGATGGCTTCTTCTTCTGAGATGGTGTCGAGGCCATGGATTGGCACGCCCTTTTCGGAGCTGGCTGGATAGCCGCCGGAAGCCATGATGACGCAGACTGCCGCTTCATCGTACCATTCCAGGGTGGCCTGGTCGAGGGTGCCGTCCAGGCAGGCCTGGAAGAGATCGACAATGTCGGATTTCATGCGGACCATGATTGGCTGGGTTTCCGGATCGCCGAAGCGCACATTGTATTCGAGCACGCGTGGGCCTTTTTCGGTCAGCATCAGCCCGGTGTAGAGAATGCCGGTGAATGGCGTGCCTTCAGCAGCCATGGCGGCGATGGTTGGGGCGATGATGGTTTCATTAACCAGCTTGGAGAGTTCTTCGGTGTACACTGGGGCTGGGGAATAAGCGCCCATGCCGCCGGTGTTTGGTCCTTTGTCGCCGTCGAAGATGCGCTTGTGGTCCTGAGCGGACACCATTGGCAGCACATGCTTGCCATCAGCGAAAGCGAGCACGCTGACTTCCGGCCCTTCCATGTATTCTTCGATGACGATGGTGGCGCTGGCGTCGCCGAAAGCGTGATCGGAGAGCATGTCTTCGATGGCTTTGTCGGCTTCTTCGCGGGTCATGCAGATGATGACGCCCTTGCCAGCAGCGAGGCCGTCAGCTTTGACCACGCAAGGCACGCCGATTTCATCGACGAAAGCCTTGGCTGGTGCCACTTCGGTGAAGGTGTCGAAGGCAGCCGTTGGGATGTTGTACTTCTTCATGAGTTCCTTGGAGAACGCCTTGCTGCCTTCGAGGCGTGCAGCGGCCTTGTTAGGGCCGAAGCAGGCCAGGCCGGCTTCCTGGAAGGCGTCCACGACGCCGAGGGTCAGCGGCAGTTCTGGGCCAACGACGGTGAGGTCGATGGCTTCGGCTTTGGCGAAGTCCACGAGGCCCTGGATGTCGTCGACTTTGATGTTGACGAGGGTTGCCACGTCGATCATGCCGATGTTGCCTGGGGCAGCGTAGATTTCAGCGTCTGGGTGCTGTGCCAGTTTCCAGCAGAGGGCGTGTTCACGACCGCCGCTGCCAATTACTAATATTTTCATAGTGCCATCCTCTCTTAGTGTTTGAAATGACGTACGCCAGTGAAGACCATGGCGATGCCGAACTTGTTGCAGGCGTCGATTACTTCCTGGTCGCGGATGCTGCCGCCTGGCTGAATGATCGCGGTGATGCCGGCTTTGGCAGCCACTTCGATGTTGTCAGCGAATGGGAAGAATGCATCGGAAGCGAGCACGGCGCCTTTGGCCTTGTCGCCAGCGTGTTTGAGGGCGATGTCGCAGGAGCCGACACGGTTCATCTGACCAGCGCCGACGCCGATGGACACGCCGTCCTTAGCAACGACGATGGCGTTGCTCTTGACATGCTTCACCACGTTCCAAGCAAAGACGAGGTCATCCAGCAGCGCTGGGTCTGGCTGGGTTTCGGTGACCACTTTCAGGGTTGCTGGGTCCAGGTGATGAATGTCGCGTTCCTGAACGAGGAAGCCGCCGCTGATGGTTTCGATCCAAGGGGTGGTTACCTGGCCGCAGGCGTGGGTGTCGAGGATGCGCAGCTTTTCTTTCTTGTGCAGCACATCGATGACGCCGTCTTCATAGCCAGGTGCGATGACGGCTTCGAAGAAGGTCTTGATGATTTCTTCAGCGGTGGCCTTGTCGAGCACGCGGTTGAAGGCGATGATGCCGCCGTAGGAAGACAGCGGATCGGCTTCGTGGGCCTTGGTGAAGGCTTCGAGCACGCTCTGGCCAACAGCAAAGCCGCATGGGTTGGTGTGCTTGATGATGGCGCAGGCTGGACGGTCGGTGAATTCGTTGACCATCTGCCAAGCAGCGTCGGTGTCAACGATGTTGTTGTAGGACAGTTCCTTGCCGCCGAGCTGTTCCGCACCAGCGAGGGTGCCAGCCTTCTTGGAGTTGACATAGAAGGCAGCCTTCTGATGAGGGTTTTCGCCGTAGCGCAGAGTCTGCTTGAGCTGGCCGCCGAAGCTGTAGGATGGTTCGAAGACGCTGTCGGCGAACTGGCTGACCAGATACTGACTGATGGCTGCGTCGTAGCGGGCCGTCATTTCGAAAGCACGCATGGCGTAGCGCTGACGCATCTCGAGCGTGATGCCTTCGTCGCTCTTGAGGGCAGCAATGACATCGTCATACTGGGATGGGTCGACAACGATGGTGACGCGTTCGTGGTTTTTGGCCGCTGCACGCACCATGGTTGGGCCGCCGATGTCAATGTTTTCGATGGCGGTCTGAAGATCCACGTCGTCCTTGGCGATGGTGTCTTCAAATGGATATAAATTGATGGCCACCAGGTCGATTGGGGTGATGTCCATTTCTTTTAAGGTATTCAGGTGTTCTTCGGTGTTGCGTGCCAAAATGCCTGCATGAATGATTGGATGCAGGGTTTTTACACGTCCATCAAGAATTTCTGGGAACTTGGTCACATCACTGACTTCTACAACAGGGATGTTGGCATCGCGCAAAGCACGCGCAGTGCCACCGGTAGAAAGAATTTCATAGTCCAATTCTACCAATGCTTTGGCAAATTCCTGCAGTCCCGTTTTATCAGATACACTAATTAAAGCTCTTTTCACGTTATCACACCTCTACTTCTTGATTTTTACACAACGATTGTCAAATGTCACTTTATGGTCTGCGATCAGCTGCAGACAGACAGAATAAATCTGGTGCTCTTGTACAAGAATGCGCGCCGATAAGCTGTCTTCATCATCGTCGTCCTGAACCGGCACTGGCACCTGAGCAATGATTGGGCCGTGGTCCAGCTCTGCGTCAACGAAATGCACGGTGCAGCCGCTGACTTTCACGCCGTAATCGACGGCCTGCTTCTGTGCGTGCAGGCCTGGGAACGACGGCAGGAGCGATGGATGGATGTTGACCACTGGGCAGCCAACATTTGCGAGAAAATCCGCGCCGAGGATCTTCATATAGCCTGCCAGCACGATGAGGTTGCAAGGCACTTTTTTGACTTCTGCCAAAACGGCTTCTTCGTAAGCCTCTCTGCTGGCAAACTGGGTTTCATCCACACACACGTGCGGAATGTTTTTTTCTGCGGCGTAGGCCAGGACGTTTGCCTGCGGCTTGTTGGACAAGAGCAGGGACACTTCCACGTTTGTCAATGCGCCAGACTCAATGTTTTCCACAATGGCCTTAAAATTGGAGCCGCGTCCGGACGCAAATACTACGATTTTCAAACGAATCCTTCCTTTCCTTACTTGATGACTACGTGTCCGTCGCCGTCGGTGACTTCACCGATGCGATAGAAGGTTTCGTTTTGTGCGGTCAGGGTCTGAGCGACGTCGTCGGCCTTGTCTTTGTCGACGATGATGACAAAGCCAATACCCATGTTGAAGGTCTTGTACAGTTCAGCATCTTCGAGGTTGCCGGCCTTGGCCAGGGCGTCGAAGATGGCTGGGCGTGGCCAGGTGGTGCGGTCGAAGACAGCGTTGACAGTCTTAGGCAGCACGCGTGGCACGTTTTCGAGGAGGCCGCCGCCAGTGATGTGTGCCATGCCGAGGATGGCATCCGGGCAGGCATCAAGCAGCGCCAGCACGCTCTTAACATAGATCTTGGTTGGTTCGAGCATGACTTCGCCGACGCTCTTGCCGCTGTCCTGGAATGGGTCGGTCAGGGCTTTGCCTTCAACTTCCAGCATGAGTTTGCGCGCCAGGGAGAAGCCGTTGGAGTGCAGACCGCTGGAAGGCAGGCCGAAGATGACGTCGCCGGCTTTGATTTTGGAGCCGTCGATGATTTTCTTGCGGTCCACGACGCCGACGCAGAAACCAGCCACGTCGTATTCGCCAACCTTGTAG
>JAXJBF010000071.1:0-2019 GCA_036303105.1 Peptococcaceae bacterium
AATATTGGAGCGCATCCACACAGAGCCTTGACACATTCTCATGAAGCTCTTGGCCTTTTCCCGACACCTGCCGCCCGGCTCTATGCTAGAATAACAGTGTCAGTTGGGGTGAGTTTTTTGTCTCCCTTTTTTCATCACCCAGCTGCACAAACCATCCGATTGCATTGAAACGGTCGGCGGCCAGGCGTTTTCCTCCCCCTTTTTCGCCAGCGCCGACTGTAAAAGCCCGAAAAAACAGCAGCGCCTCTCCCGCTGCTGTTTTTCTTTTGCACACAAAAACGACGGCCCCCAAGAACCGTCGTTTTCTATTGTGTTGTTTTGTCAGAACCCGCCGGCGCTCAGCGCAGCATGTAGCGGTCGAGGTCTTTGCGATATTGTATGCCGAGCTTGCGAAAGGCTTTGGAAAGGTGGCTTTTGACAGTGTGCAGCGACAGGCTCAGGTGATCGGCAATTTCCTGGTTGGTCCAGCCGTGGGTGGCGAGCATGCAGATGGAAAATTCGGTGGTGCTGAGGTTGTCGGCCACGTCTTCGCCAGTGATGGGGTTGTGCACCTGGCGCCAACCGGCAGAGAAGCGATAGGTGATGTCGATGATGCGCTTGAAATCGTCGGGCCAGCGCGGCTTGATGACGGCTTCGAGCATGCCGCCGAGCAGGCCATGGTGCTCGCCAAAGCCTTCGATGAGGTCGTCGGGCTGGGCGATGTTCCAGGCGGCGAGCAGGTGGTGTTCGGCCAGGGGCAGGTTTTTCAGGGTGACGGCGTTCATCACCGCAACGAGGTGCAGGTAAATGGCTGGGATGGGGTAGGTGTCCGGCTCAATGGAAAGGGCCGTTTCCACAATGCCGAGGCTTTTGGCGTGGTCGCCCTGGAGGTAGGTGTGGTGCGCCTGCACATAGAGGGCAAACTGGCGCAGCCCAGGCGGCAGGTGGCGCAGGGTGTCGCGGAGGTCGTCGGCGCCAGCCAGCGGCGGCAGGTGCAGCAGCACGGCTGCCGTGGTGACAATGAAGACGGCGGCAGCATGCAGCCCAGGCGAGGCGGCGACGGCAGGGTCATCGAGGCTGGCGCGCACCTGTTCCAGGGCGCGGCGCACGCGATGAGGCTGGCCCAGGGTGAGGTTGGCGTAGGCGTAGATCAGGCAGGCCGACAGGCGCAGCGCTGCATCAGGATGAGAAAGATACAGCTCGGCGGCGCAGGCGGCTTCTTCGGCATGGCCGCTGAAATAGTAAAACTCGGCCAGGGCAATGTCGCGCAGGTGCTCGTCGGCGATGGCTTCGACGGTGTCGAGGCAGTGGCCTGGAACAAAGGCGGTGTTCATCAATGGCATGGGCAGGTGAGCGGTGTGCGGCGGCGGCGTTGTGTCGGCGGGAATGTACCAGCCGTCGGCGCGCTCGACAGCGCCGGGCAGGCGCCCGCTTTGGCAGAGACGTTCGAGCCAGTCCGCAGCGCAGTGCCATTGGGCCGCTGCCTGCTGCACAGTGATGTAAGCCATGATGATGTCCTCCTCTACGTGATGTTTGCTTCTATTATACCTTTTTTTGAGAACAGGCGCAAACACCCAGCCCGCTCTGCCACGAAAAAACACCCCCGCGCTGGCGAGGGTGTTGGGTGATGCGATTAAAGTTTGAAGTAGTTGACACCGTTTTGGAAGATCGGCTGGATCTTGTTGCCAGGAATGTTCTTGGCGATGTTGGTGCCAACGCGTTCGCTGTGGCCCATTTTGCCGAGAATGCGGCCGTCTGGGCTGGTGAGCCCTTCGATGGCGGCATAGGACCCGTTGATGTTGTATGGCATGTCGAGGCGGGTGTTGCCGTCCATGTCGACATACTGGGTGACCACCTGGTTGTTGGCAAAGAGGCCTTTGAGGGTGTCTTCACCGGCAACAAAGCGCCCTTCCCCATGTGAGAATGGGATTTGATAGGTGGTGCCAACGTCCATGCCGGCCAGCCATGGCGACTGGTTGCTCATGAGCTTGGTGAGGGCGTATTTGGACTGATGGCGGCCGATGGTGTTGAAGGTCAGGG
>JAXJBF010000072.1:0-8694 GCA_036303105.1 Peptococcaceae bacterium
CTGGCGTTGTCCCAAACGACGCTGGCGCCCATGGCTTCGGCGGCGGCGCGCATTGGCAGGAAGACGCGGCTGTTCTCGATGATCGGCGGCACGTCGCACTGGATGAGGGCGCCGTCGATGTGCACCGTGATGGCGCTGCCTGCCTTGCTCTGCGATGCGCCAGGCACGTCCGCCTGCGCCGCCGACGGCAGCACAGCAACAAGCGCCGCCATCAGCACAGCGGCTAGGATGATGAATCGTTTTTTCATGATGATGTTCCTCCTTTTTTCGGGTACGATAAATCAAAAGTAATTTGATATTCTACAAGATTTATAAATCAATTGCCTCATAAATTCTGCATCAATTGCTTCAATTTGTTGCCATCCCACAATAAAACACCCGTAGATTGTGCAAGGTCAATGGCGCCTTGAGTAAACGTTGAATTTGTCATGACTGCGGCAACATGACATTTATAAAATATTTTTCCAGCATTAACTTCTTGAATTGGCGTATTACTTAATGGCGAGGAATAATGTTTACATTGTATTGCGTATTTAATACTATCTTTTTCTGCAAGAATATCTACCCCCTGATCACCTGAACCAGGCGTTACTTCAACATTGTAAAACCCATTTTTTTCCAAAAGGTCTGCACAAAAATATTCAAATTGATGCCCATTCATTTGATCAATTTGATTTGTATTCCCATTATTGACAACTGGCGTTGGTTTTTTATATACGACATTTTTGTTAAATTTACTTTTTTTCTTCAAATTTTTCTGTTCCAGCGGAATACTATTTTTTATTACTGCATTGAATACTTTTTTTACAAGCTGTGGTTGGGCTAATTCAAATTGAAAAACGCTTCGTCCACTCTGAATTGAAATTCCATTATCTGTTACCAAAAATGCAACGATTTTCTTATTTTGTATTTCACAGCCTTTTTCTTGATTTACAAAGATAACTCTATTCGTTGTAATAAGAAATATCCCCTGATAATAACGATTTCTTCTTATTAAATCTGCTTCTGCACAATATACACATACCTCATTTGAAGATAAATTTATTGGAATATCTCTCTCTGATAACTGCGGTAATTGCCGCCGAGATTTAATATCTTCTATTTGATTAGCTGTTAAATAGATACCCTTAACACCGTCATATCTAGTATTCCACTTATATTGATCTATCGTATTATTTATACTTTTCCAGATTTTTGATATGATCACTCCAAAAAAACCTACTAATAAAGCAATCATGAACAATAACGAATTATCATCCATTTATTTCACACCCCTCAGTAAAAATCTTACGAACACTTTTTTCTTAATTTTTTAGTCTATACTCCTATAGTATCCCATTTCCACTTTGTCGTCAAAACTTATAGATGATATAAAAAGGCGAACTCACTACTATGATCTCAATCCATATCCATTTCCGTGTAGTCAGATAATAAGCCAACGGTTCTCAACAAAATATCTTTTATTCCGGCATCAAACATCATTTTTCCTATACCTGTGCCTACCGCATTCACTCTATAACTTTTTACAAAAAGCGCCTCATAAACAGCTTTCAATTTTTCCTCAACGGTTACGACCGTCATCTTTGTATTATTCTTATCGTATGTTTCATCTATTTTTAATAATCCTTCAAACATTCGAGAGGAAAAATAATTTGCAATTTCAATAAGTGGGGAAAAATCTTTTCCCTCTATAAAATCTGTATATTTTTCTAAATTTAATATCTTCAATCCAATCATAATCGGAACAAAATATAATAAGCAAAATTGTAGTGCTATGCCCTCTGGAAAGCTAAAATTATGCGTATCGCTATGAGTCGGCTCATAAGCAGCAATTTTTGAAAGCTGTACATATTTTGCAATTTCTCGCAGTTCAAAGCGATAGAATTTAATGACAGCATCACATACCATTTCATAGGTATAATGGCCATTGTCAAACCCAATACTTTCATAAAAACGTCGTAAATCCGGCTGCGGAAGCGACATTCTCAAATCAAAAAATCGATCCAGATATCTAAAGCCATCAAAATCTTCTCCATAGTGGTTTCGAATGGTGTGCTGTAATTCCTTTAGATTAACCGAGAATACAAAAGTAATGTTCTTATGTGAAAAATAATGTTTAATACGCTCCAACAAACACACTGCAAAACTTGGCTTGCAACGATCCAGTTCATCAACAAATACAATCAGTCGGTTGCCTCGCTCGATCAACAAAGACTCCAGAAATTCATGCACCAGCTGTTCAAGGCCTTTTTCCTCTTGCAAGGCTTCTAAAGGATTATTGCCCTTCAAGCTTTCAACAATTTGCTTCCAATTTCTGCCAGTGACTGTTTCTAAAACGCTTGCGCCAATATTGAGAGCAGAACGATCTTGAAAAGAAAATTCATGAGATACACTGTTCAGAATCGTATATACCAATGAAAGAATGGGATCGTCGTCGTTATCGTTTTCCCACGCATCATAGTAAACACAAACTTGAGGTTGTATTTCCAGTGAGACATTCTTAAAATATCTCTCACATTCCTTAATGATAGCATCAGTATCTTCCTCATCCATTCTATTCACATGGCAATTATGTGCATCCAACACCATCTTAGTTTGTTTGACAAAAAAAGTTTTTCCACTTCCCCAATTGCCATCTAAAGCAATGGCACAGCTATCGTTAATCGAATCCAAAATCGTAATAAAGCGGAGAATGTCTCTATTACGCCCAATCGTGTCATTCTTAAAGGTTTGTATGAGATTATCTTTCGTTGGTTTTAACTCGTATGGCTTCATCAAGTGCCCCCCTGTCTATTTTTCTTGTGTATATATTCATATTATATAGGAAATACTTCTGCTTTGCGAATGTTTAAAACTCTTTCAAAAATATTATCATCATTTTTTACTCAAATATAAATCATTATTCGCGCCCTCAAGCATGTATCTAATGAGATATCAAACAATTTTTAACAAATGAAATCAAATCATAGAAAAGATAGCGATTCTTTTAGAATTATGATATGCTTAAACAAAATATATACACATAAGATAGATAGAGGTGAAATGAGTAGAATGGATTGGAATTTATTTTGGACAGCTTTTGGTGCCATTGGAGGTACCCTAGGTGCTATTGCAACCACCTCTGCAGTAATTGTTGCACTTTGGCAGACAAAATATAATCAAAAGAAAAAGCTCAAATTGTCATTTAGCGATAACATATCGATTGTTCCACAAAGTGGATCAATTATAAAAAGATATGTTGGCGTTACTGTTGCAAACATTGGTAACAGAGAAGTAGTAATTAAAGGATGGGGATTCGAACTTAAGAAACCCTATTCAATGATGATTGTCTCAGACATTTCATCATTTGATAAATGGATTCAACCTAAATTGCCCTATAGGCTATCTTTAGAGGAAAGTATAACACTATACTATGAAAAAGATTTATTTACTAAAGTTGTTACAGACTACTGTGATAAAGAAGAATTAAAACAATATAAACCTATAAGGTTCTATGTCGTTGATAGCACAGATAAAAGGCATTATATAAAAACCCCAAAAAATGCTATAAACTATTATAAACAGCAAGAATCACATTAAAGCTTCCACAATATCAATAAATGCGCATCGAAAAAATCTGTGTTATCTATCTTCTGCCTAATAGGATAATGTTCTCTCCCCCACACCGCCGCTGATCAGCGGCGGTTTTCTTTTGCCCTCCTTATTTCTCCACGACTGCCATGCCGTTTTCCCAGCGGACGGTGTGGCCTAGGGCGGTGGCTATGTCGCGGAGGCTGGTGTAGATGGTGCCGTTTTCGTTTCGGCCGCGGAGGGTGAGGGGTTGGCCGTCGCAGAGGATGGTGATGGTTGGGGCGTCGCTGTTCGCACCTGCGGTGCTTCCTCCGCCTCCGCTTGCGCCACCTGCGCCGCTCATGCCGCCATCGCCCGCACCTGCGGTGCTTCCTCCGCCTTCGCCTGCGCTGCCCCCGCCGCTCGTGCCGCCATCGCCCGCACCCCCGCTGTTCGCACCTGCGGTGCTTCCTCCGCCTTCGCTTGCGTCCCCGTTGTTCGCACCTGCGGCGCTCGCTGCACCTTCGTTCTGCGCGCCCGCACTTGCGCCACCTCCGCCTTCCAGCTCGGCAAGGCATTCGTCGACTTGTGCGAGGAAGGTTTGCCAGTGGGTTTTGGTGCGGTGGGGGCAGGCGGTGCTGCTGTACCAGTTGTGTTGGTGGAGCTGGGCGCTGGTCCAGCCGTATTGGCGGCAGACGTGGGCGATGTAGAGGGCGGCGTTGGCTTCGGCCTGGGCGAAGCGGGTGGTGGCGGTGTCCATGCTGCGGGCGATTTCCAGGCCGATGAGGTGGCGGTTGGCGTAGCCTGCGGCGCCGTCGCCGGCATGCCAGGCGTTGCGCGCGAAAGGGATGCATTCGACGGCCTCGGCTTCGTCGATGACGACGTGAAAGCTGGTGGCTGCTGTGCTGGCGATCATGGCGGCGGCTTCTTCCCGGGCGCTGGCGGTGCCGGCGGTGTTGTGGACGACGATGCCTTCCGGGGTCATGGCGTAGGGCGCTTTGAGGGGGTATTGGCTGGCGGGCAGCCAGTGGCTGGTGAGGGTGTAGATCATGGGTCAGGTCTCCTTTCGGTCGTTGGGGTCGTCGCTTTCGGTGCCGGCGGCGTGCTCAAGGAAGCGCTTGAGGGGGCCGACGTTGACACCGAGGCGGTCGAGGTTTTCGACGATGGATGCGAGCTCCATCATGAGGTAGCCCACATAGAGCACACAGAGCGCCATCAGGCCGGCGTCGGCCGGAATAAGAGCGCTCACGGGCATGCAGCAGACGAGCACGAGGATGCTGGCGAGCTTGCGCAGGATGCCGTTGATGCCGCGCTGGCTGGCGAAGCGCTCGTCGGGGCTGCGCCAGGCGGCCAGGCTGCCGACGAGAAAGTCGACGATCATGGCGATGCAGATGAGAGCGAGAATATAGAGCACTTTGCCTTCCAGGGTCGCCACATGCTGGTTGAACCAGGCGAACACCTGGGCGGCGCCGTCTTCCTGAGCGATGGTAAGGGGTGGGGTCATGGCGGGCCTCCTTTCTGTGAATGGCGAGGGCGCTGCCGTACTGGCAAAACAGAGCCGATCACCGGTTGTCTGGTGGTCGGCCCTGCGGCGCTCAGGCGCCTGGGTAGTCGTCTTCGGTGCCGTCGTTGGTGTTGTCAAAGAGCACGGTGTCCGTGGTTTCGACGTATTTGGCAGCGCCAACGCCGGTGTAGGCGGCGCCTTTGGACGTGGCAAAGGCGGTGGAATCGACCATCGCCTGCATGGCGGCGCCGATGGTGGCCTTGTCGAGGTCCTGCTTGACGTCGTCCAGGGTCATGGTGGTGGTGCCGCCGCCGTTGGTGGTAAATTCAAGAATCAATTTCTTTGCGGCCATTGGGGTTCCTCCTTTCTAGGTTGTGGGATGAGATTATTCACTGATGAGTTCGCTTTCGTCGACACGCACAATGCTCGCACCGCTCACATCGAGCAGCCCGGCAAGCGCGCTCAGCCCTGCGTGCAGGGCGTCGTTGCTGGCGCCGGCGGCAAGGTTGGAAAAAGTGCGGCTGGTTTGTCGCATTTCGCCTTCCTCGGTTTGCAGCTGATAGACGAGCTTGGCTTTCGTTTCCTGATTGGCTTCGATGACGGCCATGGTCAACACCTCCTTTGTGGACGGCCTGCCGCGCGCGCAGGCCTTGCTTGATGGTTTAAGGATACCACGCGAAAAAGTGACATTGTGTGCCATGATGGCCGCCGGGCATAGAAAAAGAGCGGCCGTTTTCGTGTGAAAACAGCCGCTCCTGAAGGGTCAGGGCGTGCTTTGGGTGAGCGCCGTGCCATAGTGCTCGGAGCCAAAGCCATTGTCGAGAAAAATCGAGAAGAAAGGTGTCATTTTGTTGTAAGGGCCGCTGTCGGCCGGCTTGGGCAGCGCCAACGGCCACGCCTTGAAGCGCGCGTCCACCGGCCCTGCAATGACCGTGCCCCAGCGCCAGGACGTTTCTTTGATGCGGCCCACCTGCAAGGCAAGGGCGATGGCCGCCGCTTCCTCGTTCCAGCAGTGGATCTCAAACACCGTCGCCGATGCCAGCGCCGCTTCCATCCTGCGCCGCCACTGGCGCACATCGTCGCACCGCATCGTGCCGCTGTGGGTCATGCTGCTGCCTCCTCTCCTTGCGCCGCGCGGCCAGCGCGGTCAATCTGCGATGGCGAACCAGGCCAAGAGCACAAGCCCGCCAATCAGGAAAAACACGCCGGCAACGCGGCAAGGTGTTTCTTCGTACTGCCGATATTTATAAAACAGCTCAAAGGCCGCGGCGAAAAACGCCAAAGAAAGGCTGCCTTTCCAGGCAGGGTTGTCTTTAAGCAGACATAAAACGGTTAAGATCATGGCCACGGTGGTGACGTATTCCAGCGAATGCGCCTTGGAATGCACCTCGATCTGCATATCGCGCTCGTCCATGATCGGTCTTTTCTTGGGTTGCTGTTTCATCATTTTTCCTCCTACTCATGTCATGATTGATGATGAATCATTTGTTCCGTCAGAACAAACAGTGGGAAAGGGAAAACGTGAATGAATCTGAGTCGTTTCCAGCATCTAAAAACGTGCAAATATGCTTGGCAATGCCCCCCTCTATTTATTCCTTTTCATATTGCTGATCTTCCAGCTCGCGGTTTTCTTTCAAGCAGCACAATTCCTCAACGCTGACGCCAAACACTTCCGCCATGCGATACGCGAGCATGAGCGAGGGATTGTACTGTTCCTTTTCGATCGAAATAATGGTGCGTGACGACACATGCACCAGGTCAGCCAGCTGCTGCTGGGTCATTTTTGCGGCGGTCCGCAGTTCTTTAACCTTCGTTTTCATACCATTCCTCCAAACATGAAGTCGACTTCTCATGAAGGTAACTTCATATTACACGATGGTACGGCCCCTGTCAATAGAATATTGTGAAGTTTGCTTCATATTTGCATCCCGACCGACGCCATCCGGCGCAGGGTGGGGCGCACGGCGTTTGCCCGCCGAGACTCTTGAGATCGGGCTGCCGCCGTCGCCAGCATGTGCCGCCATGCACCAACGCGACACACGCGCACTCTGCCACACCCCCGCCGTCACGCGCCAGCAAGCCCCCGCACGCCTGCCACACCGCGCATACGCACACGCATCCTCCCGCCATCACGCGCCAGCAAGCCCCGCACGCCTGCCGCGCCGCACATACACGCACGCATCCCCTCGCCTTCACGCGTCAGCGAGCCACACACGCATACCGCGCCGCACATACACGCACGCACACCCTCGCCTTCACGCGCCAGCAAGCCCCGCACGCCTGCTCACCCTGCCGCGTCCAACGCGGCGAGGGCATCGTGGTGGAGGCGCTGGAGCTGGCGCTGGGAGTAGTTCATAGCGGCGGCGACGTCGTCCCAGGCGCGGCCTTCGAGGTAGTAGAGCACGAGCAGGGCGCGCCATTCGCTGCGTTCCAGGCGCAGAATGCGGCGCGCCGCGTCCTCCCGCTGGCGCACGAGGGCGGCGAGCTGGTCGGCGTAGCGAGCCTGCAGACTGCACAAGCGCGCCAAGGTTGCCGTGCCGGCCCGCCCGCTGAGGCTGTCGGGCGCAGGGGCAGCCGTTTGCAGCAGCGCCGCCTGTTTGCGCAGGCGCGTGATCTGCCGCGCCAGAGCCGCCAGTTCCACCTCGCCCCGCCGCAGGGCGCGCAGTTCGTCTTTTGCCGTCTTATTTGCCACGATGGCCCCCTCCTTTCAGCCCCGGCCGTTGGCCGCGGAAGCGGTCAGAAGGGCAGCTCGGCCGCGTCGAACCGCAGCGCTTCGCCAGAGCGCGGGTTCGCGGCGGTGTCGATGCGATAGGCGTGCACGCGCACCGCTCTGTGCGCGCTGCCATCCTGCCGCCGCACGACCACCTCGAGCCGCCCTTCCACCACCACCTGCATGCCGGCCAGGGCCCCGCGGGCGAAGTCCTCTGCCACCCGGCCCCAGGCCCAGCAGGGCACGGCGTCGCATGCCGGCGCCCCTCCCTGCCAGAGGGCGCGCCGCCCGTGCCGCGCACAGTCCACCGTGAAAGCGCAGTAGGGCACGCCTTGCCGCGTGTGGCGCAGGGCCGGCGCCTGTTTCAGGTTTCCCACAAGAATCACTTTGTTCATCGCTTGCTCCTTTCGCTTATTCTTCCAGCGCTGCGTAGCGGGCGGCGCAGGCGCGGGCTTCCTCAGCGGAGCGATAGCTGGTTTCGCGGCTGCGAGCCGATGCCGGTGCGCCGCTGGCCGGCTGGGGCACGTAGCCCTCGCCGAGATAGTCCAGATAGCGCCCGTTGAACCAGGTGCTGCCGTTGAGCCACTGGCGGTCGAAAGCGGAGGCTTCCACCTCGGCCACATAGCGCGCAATGGCTGTCTGCATGGCGGCTGTGTCGACGTCCATCAGCTGGCACTTAGCGCGCTTGGACACCTGGTTCTTGCCGCGCTTGATGGGATAGAGGGCCCACAGAGCTTCAAAGTGGGCGTTGACCGCCTTGGGCGACGGCTGGGCATGGGAAGGCTCTGTGTGCGCTGCCGAAAGGGGATGGGTCTCTGTGTGTGGTGCAGCCCCGGCTGCACACGCTGCCGTTTCATCCGGCGCCGCCGCGTCAACAACAGAGAGAGAGTCTTTATTCTCCTTATCCATAGCCATAGCCTTATCCTTATCC
>JAXJBF010000073.1:0-4483 GCA_036303105.1 Peptococcaceae bacterium
ACGAAAGAAGCGCTGACTTTCACGTTGCCGCTTGGCATGGTGAAGGTGTAGGTGCCATCGCCGTTATCGGTGACTTCTACTTCTTTGCCATTGGCTGTGAGAGTGAGTTCATCCAGCTTGTACGCCTTGTCAGGAGAAACAGCGAGGGTCACTTTCTCGCCTTCGGTGGCATACTTGTCAACGGAGACACTGCCATTATCGGTATCAGCAACGTTGATGGCGTAGCTGTACTTGCCAGTATATGGAGGAACGTAAGTATTGAGATCTTCTTCCTGCATGGTTGGTGCTTTATAGTATTCATCAACTTCTACAGAGGTGGTCCCTTCTTTATAAGCAAGACCCTGTTCAAAATCTGGTGTTGCAATGCCCCAGTAGTTGTCATTTAGATCAACGTTCCCGGAAATATTGGAAACATAGAGCTGCCCTTCTGCTGGATAAATCTTGTTTTCATTGATCTTGAAGCTATTGCTAGTGGTATTGTAAAGGTTAAGAACACCGTCATTAGTTGCACCACAATTTTTGATTTCATTGCCTTTTACAGCAATACTGTCACCTTTAATGTTGTTCAGTTGAATGCCGTTCCAAGCAACACCATCAATAACGTTATTGTCAATGGTCAGGTCAGATTCCGTAGTTCCATCGCCTTTAATCCAAATACCAGAACTTGTTCCATTCTGAATATTTTTAATGTCATTGCCAGTAATGGTCAAGCCATCATAACTTGCACCATGGTTGGTACCTGATAGACTGCCAAAATTAAAATGGATTGCACTTAAACCGCTGTCACTCACAGCACCAGTAAAGGTATTGTCTTTAATAGTCATTCCAGAGAGATTTGAATTGCCATTAGGGCTCATCTGAATGTTAGCATTTTCAAAATCCAAATTTTTAATGGTCAATCCCGGCAAGTCAATACCATTGCTTGCAACGGTCAAAGAGCCATTTTTAATAACAGCACCGTCTGTACCTTCAATGGTAAGATTTTCAACACTTTCATCAATGGTGATATTACCTTCATAGGTACCAGGCATCAATTGAACAGTTGCACCATCGCGAAGTTTATCATTAAAAACTTGTTCATTTAAATTGATTTTATCATCAACAATGATGGTGTAATTTTTAACAGTAGCACAATTGCCATTAACAACAGGATTCCATCCATAGTTCCCATTGTCATTATATCCAGCATACTCAGAGTTAGAAAAATCCTGTGTCAAACCATCAATCTCAATACTGCCATCCTTTACAACGCTGGCAGAAATCCAAGCATCCATGGTTAAATTTTCAATTTTTGATGCGCCTGCATCTTCTACGTTAAAATAAATAGATCCACCAAAAGATCGTCCTTGGCCATTATCTAAAGGAATGATATTTATATCCTTGAGGGTTAAATTTTTTCCTTTAACTAATTCAATGGCTTTATTGCATGTTCCATAGTAATCATTGATGTTAGATTGAATGTCAACCCCTTCAATGGTCACATTAGTACCAGCAACCGTAATGAAATCCTGATAGTTTCCCATACCACCATAAGCTTCGTTAGGTGTAGCAGTGCTTGTCAAAATAACATCACCAGTAACCGAGGCATCTTTCTTGATGGTCAAATTATCAACATAAATTGGAAAGACATATTCCGAACCATTATGACCATCAATGAGAGGGTCACTTGGCACATAACCACCAATCTTTTGATTTGTAGAGCTTAAACCGCTCTTGTCTTCTTTGTAGTTTTCAGCATTGTATGCATTATAAGTGCCTGCTTGAGTAAACACCCATGTTTGACCATTTGCCTGATTCTGAATCGCATCAACCAAATCTTCACTAGAATCAATATACACAATATTATCTGTTGAACCTGCATCACCAGCAAAAGCCGCAAATGGGAATAGGCCGACGATCATCGCGCATGCCAGCAAAGCGCTTAAAAAACGTTTTTTCGTTTTTCGCATGATTGTTTTCCTCCTATACATAGTTCTTTAATCGGAATTAAAAAAGCAGTGCCCTCATGAGAGAGCACTGCTATTATTAATCAATCTTCCAGAATTGATTGATTAGAGTCAAACGCCCTCTAAATTACTTCTGGAATACTACGCTAGCAGTGGTGTTATCAGCAGCGTAGAGAGCAGTTACCTTGAAGCCAAGAGCTTCACCTACGAAGCGAACTGGTACATAGGTACGATCGCTGGTGATTTCTGGAGCAACGTCCATGGTCTTTTCTTCACCGTTAACGGTGTAGGTCTTTTCACCAATGGTCATAACGATTTCGGTATCACCGAGGGTGTAGGTAACGGTGCGTGCATCGTTATCCCATTCTACTTCTGCGCCAAGAGCTTCGCCCAGTGCACGGAATGGTACATAGGTACGATCGTTAGCAACGTATGGAGCAGCGTCTTCCATGGTTACAACCTGGTTGTTGACAACGAAATCAGGGGAACCGATGGTCATGACAACGCTGGTGTTAGCCAGAGCGTCTTCTTTACCTACAGTGTATTCAAGGGTCTTACCATAGAGAGCATCGCCATTTCTAACAGCAACAACGATGTCTACAGTTGTTTCTTTGTCAGAGAAGATGGTGAGTTTACCTTTGCCATCTACTGCATTCTGAGTAGAAACAGTAACTTTTGCATCTGCATTGCTCTGATCTGCAACATAAGCGTATACTTCACCATTTACTTTATTAGCAAGATCACCATCTGCATCAACAACGCTCACATTAACGGTATTGTCTTTGTTTGCATCGCCTTCAGTTGGATCAAATGCAAGAGTATAAGTGTTGTATGCATCTACAACAGTCAGTTCTTTTTCAACGAACTTTTTAGCTTTGCTATCATAAGCCTTTACATAGATGGTAGTACCGATAAGAGATTCATTAGCGATGGTGTCATCAGCAATCTTATACTGATTTGGGTACCCAAGGCCAGACCAATTACCAGCAACAGCCTTACCATCTACGCCATATTCGATACGATTAGTGTCAGCAACAACTTTTAAACCGTTTTCATCAACGTATTTAGCTTCAACTTTTAAATCTTCACCGAGAGCGATTTCATCGGTAATTTTCTTATACTGATCTTGGCCAGCACCAGTCTTCTTAGCATACATGGTTACGTCAAGATCTTTAATGGTACCAAACTTAGCTACATTGAACGTAGCAGTTGCATTGTCACCACTGAGAAGTGCCAGAGTTACAGTGTATTCACCTGGAACAAGGTCATTTTCTTCATTATCGCCAACATATTTCAAAGTATAGTTGGAGCCATCCCATACAAGAATCAGATCATTGCTTTCAATATCAGATTTTGTAGGTTTGCTGTCAATGCTGAGATAGTTTGCATGATCTTTAGAACCACCTTCTACCCAACGATATGCAGCTGGTTCACCTGTCAAAGGACCATTATCACTAAGAACATTACCTTTCTTATCGGTGATTTTGAACTGAACAGCATCACCAAAAGTAGCATAATCTGCAGCGTTCCAACGGCTGTCGGTGCCAGCTAATACATAACCATCTTCAAGAGTAGTATCAATCTTTTCTGCTGCAGAAGTGCCAGCCACAACATGAATAGTGTAGCTTACATCTTCGTTTTCAACATAAATGTTAGAATCAACAGAATCAGTCATCTTGAAACTGAACTTGAAGAAACCATTGTCATCAGTAGTAACAGCATCTTTTGTCAAAACAACAATGTCACTTCTGCTGGTGCTCAGATTCAAAGTCGTATTGGTTGCTCTGCTGCCATCTTCCTGGTAAGCATAACCTTCGATGGTATAGGTATCTACACCATTAAATTCAAAGCTTCCCAACTGATCAGTATCGGTTAAATCAAGTTGAACAACAGTATCATTGTTACCTTCTTTTACGAGAGGCTGACCATCTACACTATAGAAAGTGATTCTATCTGCTGCAACTGCAGCAGCATCTACAACGATTTCACCGCCAGCCTTCAAGGAAGAATTTTTAAAGATATCGATGGTATCTCCTTCAGCAATATCACCTACTGCTGCATGAAGGGTGTATTTTCCATCACGGCTGAAACTAACAGTCAATTTATCACCATTTTCGACAGCGTTAGCAAGATAAACATTGTCAATAAAGCTTGAAGAGTTAAGTTCTGTACCGTCAGCATCTTTAAATGTTACTGCGTCAGTAATATTATTGCTTTCATCGGTAGCCCATACTCTTACTTTGTCTAAAGCTTTACTGGTTGTCTTGTTGTTCACATCTTTAATGACAAATTCAGTGGATACTTCATCGTTTACATCTACAGAGCCATCATTATCGACAATGCGATATTCAGATGCCTGTGCACTGGCATCATTAGCAGTCTCTGCAGCTGGAGCCGCAAAAGCAGCCATTGGAACCAAGGTCAGAACGAATGCTGCCATGGTAACCAGCGCTACAATCTTTTTAGAGATCTTATTCAATATATTTCCCTCCCAATAAATTTTCTGCGGTGCTTTGCCGCCCGCATTCGGCGTTGGG
>JAXJBF010000074.1:0-50036 GCA_036303105.1 Peptococcaceae bacterium
GACGAGCCGACCGGCAACCTGGACAGTAAGTCGTCGCGGGCGGTCATCGACAGTTTCATTCAGGCCAAAGATGCCATGACGGCGACAATTCTCATGGTTACCCACGATTCCTATGCGGCATCGTTCTGCGATCGTGTGGTGGTTTTGCGCGATGGTGTGGTGTGGCGCACGCTGAGACGCGGCACCACGCCGCGCGGCGATTTTCAGGACGCACTGCTGGATGCTGTGCGCGAAATGGGAGAGGAGTGAGCGTCATGGCACAAGTGACAACATTCTCTCAAGTGTATGCGCGCCTGCGCAAAATGAATCGCAGCCGCTACGCGTTGCTGGTTGGATGCTGCGTGTTTTCGGTGCTTCTGATTGCGGCGTACAGCTTGATGATGCGTGCGCCGACGGTCATGGATGTGCTGCCGGAGGGCGGCGACAGCCGCAAACAGGTGTCGATGATCTTTGCGCTGACGGTCATCGGCTGCGGCGTGTTTACAACCTATGCTGCAGGCCTCTTCTTTCGCGAAAAGAGCCGCGAGACGGGCATCTTCCTGGCGCTGGGCGCCAGCCGTCAGCAGCTGGCGCGGGAACTGCGCAAGGATCTAGCTGTGATTGCGCTGGGCAGCTGTGTGGGCGGCGCCGTGCTGGGGCTGCCGGTGGCGGCTGGCATTTGGCAGATCTTCCGCCTGTTTGTGGTCGACAGCCAGGAAATGGCCCTGCGTATGGACCCGAAGGCTTATGTCTATGTGCTTGCCTTTGCCCTCTATGTGACGGTCATGCTCTTTTTCCTGGGCAATCGTTCTGTGCGCAAGACGAACATCATTGATGTGGTGCAGGAATCTCATAAAAGTGAACCGATTCGCGCCGTGCCGCGCAAGTATGGCTGGCTGGGCATTGTGTTGGTGGCAATCGGTGCTTTTTTGGGCTACATCATGCCTGTATTTTTCGTTCGTGTGCTGCATTGGTACGCACCGAGTGCCTTGGATGCGGTGTTTTATGTGCCTGCCATCGTCGGGCTCTATATGGTGCTTCTGCACACTGTGGGCAATGGCTGGGGCGGCAAGCGCAAACGCTACAAAGACATCATCTCTGTGTCGATGATGAAATTTCAGGCGCGCCAGACGGTGCGCAACATGCTGGTCATGACGCTGCTCATTGCCGGCGCCTACTTTGCCAGCTTCTATGTGCCGATGCTTGGTTCTGCTGCCATGATGCAGAGCCAGTCGGTGCCCATTGACTACCTTTTTCACTACCGCGCCGATCAGGACATGGTGAATGAAGACGACATCCGTGCTCTGGCCGACCAATATGGTGTGACGATCACCAGCTACAGCGAAGCGCCGATGGCACGCTTGGTGGTCGACGGCACCCATTCGGTTGAAAAGGAAACCACCGTTGGCACCACTTATGATGTGGTGTACGAGGAAGAAGAGCAGTCCAACCTCTTTTTGTCAGAGAGCGGCTATTATGCCCTTAGCGGCGAGCGCATCGATGTGCAGCCTGGCACGGTGGTACCAATTCTGACGACAGAAGGCAGCGATGGCTACGCCTTCAACGGCTCACCGTCGCTGATCACCAACAGCGCAAGCGGTGAACGCTGGCAAATCACCACCGCAGAGCCGGTACATAACGACAGCCTCTATGGCCACTATGTGCTCGATGACAGCGACTATGCGGCCATGAGTGCTGGCCTCAGTGCTGAATGGATGGAAAATATGGTGGCTTTCAATGTGCTCGATGTGGACAGCACCTACGACTTTGCCGACGCACTGTTCAACGCCATCATCGATCATTCGGATGAAAACGTTCAAATCATGGACGCCTGGGACCCGGTCATTCGCGAGCGGGACATTGCCGAAACCGGCGAATACTTTGCCGATCCGCAGAACGCAGAGAAGAACGGCTTCTCGAACATCAGCTACGACAACCGCGACAGCACCGATTTCCGCACATACTGGCAGTACATGCCAACCTTCCGCGTGCTCGATCAGGCCGACTTTGTCAAGACGTACGCAGTTTTTCTGATGCTGTTCATCTTTATTGCCATCGTCTGTTTTGCAGCGGTGTTTGTCATTGCCTACACGCGCTGCCTGACCATCGCTCTGACCAATCGCCAGGTTTACGACGACCTGCGCCACCTTGGTGCGCCGCCAGCCTATCTGCGGCATTCTGCCGGCAGCCAAGTGCGCCGTGTCTTTGTGACGCCGGCGGTGCTCGGTACGACGATTATCTTCGCTTTTTACTCGATGATCATGTTCTTCAATGACAGCCGTTTCACCACCAGCGAATTGGTCGGCCTTGGTGCCTGCATGCTCGTCATTGCAGCCATCAGCGTTGTGCTCTGGGGCGTGTATCGCATGACACGCAGCAAAGTGTACCGTGTTTTGCAGCTTCGCTGAGCATACTGGCATATACCGAGGGGAACCCACGACCGTTTTGCAGATGGTCGTGGGTTATTTTGATGAGAAATTATGAAAAAATATGTGAATCGAGAATGATTAGCTAGACATTTTTTCTGGAAGTGCTATGATAGAACCTGCGATGAAGGCATAAACGCTATATAAGAATGATATAAAATATCCTTTTGAGTGGTTTTGCGATCATCGTTTAGAAACCATACACTCAGAAAAGAGGGAAATTGAATGAGTACAGCTGCAAAATCTTTGGACAAGAAACGGCTATTGTTCTGGATCATTATTTTTGCCGTGCCGTTGCTGGTATTGACAATTCCAACGACGGAAACTTTTTCGATGCAGCAGAAACTGTTCGTTGCTATTACGTTGTGGACGGTGCTGATGTTTGCTTTTGAATTGGTGGATAATTATATTCCGTGCATCATTATGCCGTTCCTGTTCATTGTGACAGGCGTGGCGCCATGGGAAACGGCGTTTGCCGGCTGGTATCAAACCATTCCATGGCAGGTCATGGGGATGTTTTTGCTCGTTAATGCCTTGATGCGTAATGGTCTGCTGAAGCGTATCGCTTATTTTTGCCTATTGCGGACAAACTGCACCTACAAAGGTATTTTATGGGGGATGTTTCTCTTTGGTGTCGTCTTCAATCTGTTTTTGCCTGGCGGTTCCTGTGTGGCCATGGCAACGTTTGCCTTCAGTATTTGTTCGACCTTGGGCTTAAAACAGTCGAAGACCGCAACAGGGATTACTTTAGCAGGCGCTATGGGTTATTTGATGCCTGGATTTTTCATCTTTGTGCCATCGAACTTCGGGCTGCTCGTGTCAGTGGCTTCTTCTGTCGATGCGTCTATTTCATTGAACTTTGTGAAATATCTTATGCACAATGCGATTTTCATTCCATTTGGCATTCTGATGATTGAGGTGATTGCCAGGATGTTTAAACCGGATATCCCAATTGATAGTAAAGAGCTGTTCAAAGAAAAACGCGCAGAATTAGGCAAGATGAGCCGTGAAGAAAAAGTATCTGCCGTAGCGCTCATTATCATTGTTCTCTATATCCTTACAGCAAACATTCATGGGCAGGATTTGGCCTATATTTTTGTTTTGCTGCCAGCGTTTATGGCGTTCCCATGTTTTGGCGTTGTCAAGAAAGAAGATATTGATGCTTTGAACTTCAAGTTTATCTTTTTCCTTGTCACCTGCATGTCGATCGGTTTTGTGGCAGCGTCGACAGGCATCAACAATACCATTGCACAGTTGGTGCTTCCTGTAATGAGTCATCTGGGGGCTTTTGGCGTCATCGCGTTGACTTGGCTCTTGGCAGTGGTGGTCAATTTTGGACTCACGCCACTGGCTGCGATGGCATCCTTTGGTGTGCCAATTACAGAAATTGCGCTTTCGCTGCATATGCAGCCTTATCCAATTCTCTATGCGTTCAACGTAGGATTGGATCAGCTGCTCTTCCCATACGAATATGCAATTTATCTCATTTACTTCTCTTTTGGAATGATTCAGATCAAAGACTTTATCAAATTTGGTGCTACAAAGATGGTGCTGAGTTTTCTCTTCTTAATGATTCTGGCGGTTCCGTATTGGAAGTTGATCGGACTTTTATAAAATGAAAAAAGACAGTCAAAATCACGTAAGTTGTGGTTTTGACTGCCTTTTTTTATCGTGGCAAACGCAGTTCACAGCGGAAGCAGTTGCCGTCGGAGAAAGTGGCGCTGCCGCCGTGGGCTTCGGCGATTTGACGCACCAGTTTGAGGCCGGTGCCATGGGCAGCGAGGCCGTCGGCGCCTACTTCTGGTCCCTTGCCGATGCGGGCAGCTGAAGCTGGTGCATCGCTTTCGACATAGAGCATGCAACAGCGGCCCTCCAGCGCAGCGCCGACGCGAAGGCGGCAGCCAGGCGCATTATGGCGCACGCCGTTGTTGAGCAGATTGGTGAGGGCACGGCGCAGCAGCTGTGGATCGGCATTGATGGTCGGCAGCGGTGCGTCAGGCAGGTCCATATCCAATGGATAGCCGTCGGCCATGCCGCTGTTGATGAAGTCCGCGACGGATTGCCGCAGGAAGGACGACAGGGCCACTGGCTCGCGGCGCAGCACCTGCATGCTGCTTTCCAGGCGCATGGTGAGATTGAGATCGCCGACGAGGTCGCGGATGGTTTGGCTTTGGCGGCGAATGAGCGTGGCCTTTTGACGTGCTTCGGCGTGGAGGGTGGTGTCGCGTTCCAGTTGGGCGGCGCTGCCCATGACCAGAGAGAGCGGCGTGCGAATGTCGTGGCTGACGCCATTGATCCAGTCGGCACGGGCAGCATCGATGCGCTGCTGGTCTTTGCGGAACCAGCGGCGTAAAAGCAATGCTGAGAGGACAAGCACGCCAACGAGCATGAGCAGGAAGATCCCGCCAAACCAAAGCAGCGATGGCACGAGGGTGCCCGTGCCGATTTCGATGGCGTAGCGCTGCAGGCTGTACTTGGGGGCGCCGATGATGAGCAGTCCGTCGTCACGGATGCGGGTGCGCACCGGGTAGTCGTTCAGATACCAGCGGGTGAAACTGGCTACGTCTTCCAGGGTGTAGGTGTCGGGGACATCGTCAGGCTTTTCATAATTCCAGACCACATGCCCGTCGTCGGCGATGAGCATGGCCCAGAGATGGTTTTCCTTCATGACATCGGCGGCATCAAACTGGTAACCGTCGGCGGTCTGTACAAGAGCGGCATCGATGTCGTTGGTGGAAAAATTGCTGTCGTTGCTGAGCGTGTAGGCAAGGATGGTGAAGCCAATGATGCCGGCAATGAAGAGGATCATGATAAGGGCGATGGATAGGGTCATGATGAGCGCAGAGCGCCAGATGCCGCGCCATTTCATGCTTCTTCCTCCCGCGCCAGGCGGTAGCCCAGACCGCGCACCGTTAAAAGATAGCGTGGATGAGAGGGATCGGGCTCAATTTTTGCGCGCAGGCGGCGAATGTGTACCATGAGGGTGTTCTCGTAGCCTATGTTGGGGCCGTCCCAGAGCGCTTCGCAGAGGGCATCGATGGTGACGATGTTGCCGCGGTTTTCCCAGAGCTTGTGCAGCAGGGCGTATTCTTTGGCCGTCAAAGATATTTCTTTGCCGTCGCGCCGCACCATGCTCTGGCCCCAGATGATGTCAAGGTCACCGAGATGGGCCACAGCGTCGCCATTGTCGCGATAGACACGCCGCAGCACCGCCGCCAGCCGCAGCAGCAATTCTTCCGGTAGGAAGGGCTTGGTGATGTAGTCGTCGGCGCCGAGGCCAAGCCCCTGGAGGCGGGCGGCGTCTTCATCCCGCGCCGAGAGAAAGAGGGTGGGCACATCACGCAGCACACGCAGCTGTGAAAACAATGTGAAGCCATCGCCATCGGGCAGCATTACATCGAGAAGCACGGCGTCTGGCTGAGCGCTTTGAAAAGCTGCCAGCGCTTCGGCACAGGTGCCGGCTTCGCAAGGCTGATAGCCAGCCTGGGTGAGGAAGCTGCGGATCATTGCGCGCAGCGCAGGTTCGTCATCAACAATGAGAATGGTGTAAGCCATGAAGATCGTTCCCTTCTTTATTTATGGGTTGGTTTCATGATAACACATTTCTGGCGTCAGGGGGGTGATGCCGCTGGTAATTTAAGGCAATCGTAAGGTTGCTGTCATGGGCGCGTAAGGCGATGTTGTTAAGATGAGAGCATGAAGTAATACAAGAAATGGAGTGATCTGCTATGACAACAACAGCCATTATAGAAACCCATCACCTTTCTAAGAAATACGGCAGCGTGCTGCGCGTCAGCGACCTCAGCCTGCGTGTGCCAGAAGGTTGCATTTATGGCTTCCTGGGGCCGAATGGCGCTGGCAAGTCGACCACCTTGAAAATGATTCTCGGCCTGGTGCGGCCGACTGGTGGTGACATCAGCGTCTTTGGCTTACCGATGAGCAGCCGTCGCCGCCTGCGCATTCTCAAGCAGGTGGGCAGTCTCATCGAAAGTCCCAGCTACTACGGGCACCTGACCGGAGAAGAAAACCTGCGCATTGTGCAGACCATGCGCGGTGTGCCGGCACGACATATTCAGGAAGTGTTGGAAATCGTGCGCTTGGCGGACCAGAAAAACAAGCGCGTCGCCCATTACAGTCTTGGCATGAAGCAGCGGCTGGGGCTGGCAGCGGCGCTCCTGGGCTATCCGCGGCTGCTCATCCTTGATGAGCCGACCAACGGCCTTGATCCGGCAGGCATTCAGGAGATGCGTGAGCTGATCAAAGCTTTGCCGGAGCGTTTTGGCATGACGGTGCTGGTGTCGAGCCACCTGTTGTCGGAGATTGATCAGATGGCCGATCATGTCGGCATCATCCGCGAAGGAGAGCTGGTCTTTCAGGATTCGCTGGCGGCGCTGCACAGCCGCAGCAAGCATCATTTGGCGCTGCGCACGAACGATAATGCGCGCGCGCAGGCGCTTTTGCAGGAACGGCATCTGCATGCCAGCGACGAAGGCGACGGTTATTTGACCTTGCCGCTGCTCAGCGATGACACCACAATGGCACTGGTGCAGCTGATGAATGCACAGGGCGTGGGCGTGCTGCGCCTGGAAGAGCGGCAGAAGAGCCTCGAAGACATCTTCTTGGAACTGACAGGGAAGGCGGTGAGCTTATGAATGCTCTAGGTTTGGAATTTTACAAATGCCGTCGGCGCAAAATTTTCCTCGTTGGCCTGGCGTTTTTGGCGGCGCAGTTTCTTTGGATCGCTGTTTCGCTCAAACGCATGGATGCGGCTGATTTACGCCAAGGCTGGCAGTGGATGCTGTATTATTTGGCGATGATTGACAGCTTTATGCTGCCCTTGACGGTGTCGGTCATCGCCAGCCGCAATTGCGAGATCGAGCACAAGGGAAGCACCTTGAAATGCCTTGAAACCTTGATGACGTCAGGCGCCATTTATGGTGTCAAGCTTGCCTGGGGCGGTTTGGTGCTGGCCGCGCTGGTGGTGCTGCGCACGGCTGTGTTTTTAGGCGTCGGTTATTATGAGGCCTTTCCGGGCGGCATTCCTTACCGCGCCTATGCCATATTCACGGCTGTCAGCTGGCTGGTGTCGATGATGATTTATACCTTGCAGCAGGGCTTGTCGCTGCGTTTTGCCAATCAGGCGGTGCCGCTCATTGTTGGCTTGGCAGGCAGCTTCCTGGGACTCATGGCCTTGTTCTTCCCATCCGGCGTGCAGCGTTTTCTGCCCTGGAGCTACTATGGCTTGTTTTCACAAGTCATCATGCAGTGGGACGAGGCGACACGGGTTTCGACATTTTTCTGGTACACGCCGCAGACGACAGACAAGGTCTGCTTTGTGATATGGTTTCTCGTATTTCTCGTTGTTGGACGCACGCTGTTTGTGCGCAAGGAGGTGTGAAGGATGATTCTTCGTGCGCTGCACGCTGAGTGCATTAAAGGAAAGCATGCGCCGGTATGGCTGGCTTTCATTGTGCTGCCACTGATTCCGGCAGGGTTGGGCACAGCGAATTATCTCGGTAATTTGAGCTTGCTGAAAAGCAGCTGGTACAGCCTCTGGACCCAGCACACGCTTTTTGCCTCGTTTTTCTTCCTGCCAGCGCTGCTGGCGGTGTACTGTGCCTGGCAATGGCGGCTGGAACACAGCGATCACAATTTTAACAGCTTCCTGACCGCGCCGGTGCCAGCCTGGGCCCTCTATCTCGGCAAGCTCATTCCAGCCATCGCGGTCAGTGTTCTGGCCCAAGCCATCATCGGCGTGCTTTTTGTGATCAGCGGCAAGCTCGCTGGCATCAGCGACCCATTGCCGCCGGAGCTGCTTGGCTGGCTTTTGTGCGGTGCTCTTGGCAGCGTCGCTGTCTGCGCGGTGCAGCTTTTCCTGAGCCTGCTCATTCGCTCTTTTGCGATTCCAGTGGCGCTGGGGCTTTTTGGCGGCATTGCTGGGCTCATGGTGACGGCGCAGGGCTGGGGCATGTACTTCCCGTATTCCCTGCTGGCAGTGGGCATGCGTGCCAACAATCCCAACTTAGAACTTGATGTTGGTCAGTTGGCGTTGTCGAGCGGTCTTTTCACGCTGATCTTTGCGGTGCTGACTGTGTACTTGCTGGCGTCTCGCGATGTCAATGGCGATTAAGTGGCAGGATTTGCTGAGTGCTGGCGACGATGCTATAATGAAAACATACATCAAAGGAGGCGCATAATCATGAAAGTGATAGGAATCAATGGCAGCCCGCGCAAAAACTGGCATTCAGCCCAACTGCTGGACAATGCGCTGGCAGGAGCGAAGGCAGCAGGTGCAGAAACGACACGCGTTGACTTGTTCGATTTACAGTTTCGTGGCTGCATCAGCTGTTTTGCCTGCAAACGCCTGGGTGGCCCAAGTTACACCCGCTGCGTTCAGCGCGATGCGTTGACGCCGGTCTTAGAGGATATTCTCTCGGCCGATGCGCTGGTTGTGGCCGCACCTATTTATTACGGCGAGGTGCCAGGTGCCGTGCGTAATTTTTACGAGCGCTTGCTGTTCCCAGCAAACCATTATACAGGTAAGGCACCTGACGAAGGCTATGGACGCAGAATCCGCGTGGGATTGATTTACACCATGGGTGCACCAGATCCAAGCGGCAATCACGATACGGCGGCCCGTGACCAAGGCCCATTCCAGCGGTTCATTGGTGACACAGAAGTGCTGAATGCCTTCAATGCTTATCAGTTTGACGATTACAGCAAGTATGCGTCCAGCGGCTTCGATCCTGTGAAGAAGAAGGAATACCTCGACAACGAATTTCCAAAGGAATGTCAAAAAGCCTATGAACTGGGTGAACGCCTTGCACAGCAGCACTGAAACAAAAAATAGCGACCACGGATGGTCGCTATTTTTTATAGCAATGCCTGCAAGGCTTTTTTCAGAGCGCTGCGGCAGGCGTTATATTGTTCGATTTCCGGCTCTGAAAAGGTGCCATCGGCAATGGTGGCTTCAAGTTCCTCAAGGGTGACCCAGCGCCAGTCTATGGTTTCGCCGTCCTGCAAAACAATGGCGTTGGGATCGATGCTGGTATGATAAATATAGCAGTCGACAAAAGCCGTTGGAATGCGAATCGTGCGAATGTGGGTCAGGTCGCTGCAATGGCAGTCCATGCCTGTTTCTTCGCGCACTTCGCGGGCAGCACCGACGCAGCTGTCTTCGCCAGCGAGAATGGAGCCGCCGGTGTTTTCCCATTGGTTGGGACAGATGAGTTTTTTAGGGTGGCGTTTGGTGAGCAGGATGCGATGCAGCTGGTCATGAATGGTCCAGACACCGATGATGGTGTGAAAGCGCCCTGGTGGCAGAGGTTCGCCACGGCGCAGGGTTTCGCCTGTGCGCTGGCGGTCATTGTCTAAAAGATCCCAGAGTTCCATTAACGTTCGCCTCGTTTCAGCTGTTTGCCATCTGGCTTGGTTTTGCGCCGTGGTGCGCCTTTGGCTTTTTCTTTTCTGCGGCGGTTTTTCTGTTTTGGCTTATGCGGCACGTCTTGGGTTTTGGCACGTTTCTTCGCTGGCTTTTCTGGTGCTGGTCCTGCCACAAGGGCGCCGCCAGCGAAATGCACCTCCGTGAAAGTGATGCCCAAGTCGCGCTGATAAATGCGCAGCACAGCTTCATCGTTGTCCGAGATGAAAGAGAGTGCGGCACCATCAGCATCACCACGTCCCGTGCGTCCAGCACGGTGAACATAGGTGAGGGGATCATGCGGAAAATCCAGATTGATGACCTGGTCGATGTCGGCAATATCAAGGCCGCGCGCCGACAGGTCACTGGAAATAAGAATGCCGTCAAAGCCATGACGGAAATCCTCGAGTGCTTTTTGGCGCTCGAGTTTTTTCATGTCGGCAGAAAGGGTGCCTGCTTCGATGTGATGATAGGCGAGGCGATCCTGCAGATGGGCGATCTCATTTTCGCCATTGAGGAAGATGAGGGTTTTGCCGTCCATGGCTGCGAGCGCGTGGCGCAGGTTGTCGAATTTTTTGCGGGCTTCGCAGCGTAGGAAAAAGTGACCGATGTTAGGGTTCAAGGCCGCTTCGCTGTCGGCGACAAGAAATTCTGCATCTGTGATGTGGGCCGACAGCCATGCGCGTGCGTCAGCGTCAATAGAGGCTGAGCAAGCGATGGTCTGGGTTGTTTTGCGCAGTGCTTTTTGGATGGCAGCCACAGAACGGCCGCCTTCCTGATCGAGCAGGGCGTCGATTTCGTCGAAAACGACGGCTTCGATGGTTTGACCGTTGATCTTGCGGCGGTCAAACAGTTCCAGAATGCGCCCTGGCGTACCAACGAGAATCTGTGGTTTGTGCTTGAGCTTTTCAAGCTGGTGGTTGATGTTGGCGCCGCCGCCAATGAGTGCCAGGATGTAAGGGGTGTCGAGTTTTTCGTTCAGGTCGCGAATGACGTGTCCGATTTGCACAGCCAGTTCCTGTGTTGGCGCAACGACAAGCAGCTTGTTGCCGCCCTCGCCTGGCGTTAGTTTGCTTAGAAGCGGCAGCAGATAGGCGAGGGTTTTGCCGCTGCCAGTGCGCGACTGCATGACCAGATTGCGTCCTTCCGCAATGAGTGGATAGGATGCCGTTTGTATAGGCATCGGGGCGTCGATTTGAAAGGCCTCACGCAGCGCTGTCTGTAACGGTGTTGGCAAGGTATCAAATGGGGTTGACATGGTGTTCTCCTTTTCTATTGAAAGTTATTGCGTGAGTGGGATCACGTCGAGGTCGTCTGGTGCATCGATGCGGCCATTGAAATGTTGGCGTGCTTCGTTGAGGTAACGTGCCTTGCGTGTCTCGAGATCTACATCTTCACCGTGGAAGAGAATCAGATGTTTGGCGCCTGTTTTGGCTGCATTTTCTGCTGCATCGGCAACGGTAGAGTGATGGATGCGATGCGGCTGATACTTGTCGGCATCGGTCGACAGACACATGGCTTCATGAATGACATGTTCGGCACCTTGTGCTGTGCGCAGGCCGATATCGGTCAGTGGTTCGTCGCCAAGGAAAACACAGCTTTCGCCGTTTGTGAGTTGGGCGCGCCAGCCATACTGAACGGTTTTGGTCGCGCCTGTGTCAAAGAAGGTGACTGGCCATGGCCCGATGGTGCAGGTTTCGCCATCGTTGACCGGATGGAAGATGATCTCTTTATCAAAATGAGCCGCTACGCTGCCGGAAACCAACAGTTTGCAGCAGGTGCGCAGGGTGTCGAGGACGCTGGCTTCTCCGTAGAGCGTCAGCGGAGTTGTGCGGCCGCTGCGGTCAAATGTGTGGCCGATAACACGTACCAGCCAGATGACACCAATGAGGTGATCGGTATGGCGGTGAGAAATGAAAAGATCGGTGATTTGATCAGGGCTGATGCCAGCACGTTCCATTTGCAGAAGCACGCCGTTGCCGCTGCCGCCATCGGTCATAAAGTAATGTGTGTCATCGGTCAGCACCACGCATGTAGAATAACAGTGATAGGCCAATGCATGGCCAGTGCCGAGAAAAATCAGTTTATCCATCAATGTTCCCTTCCTTTATAATGGCTAATCGTAATTTATTGCTGCGTGGAAATTCGCGGCGGGCAATGGGCTTAACTGCTTTCAGCACCGCTGAACGAGAAAGCGCATCGAGGCACTGAGATTGAAAGCCGTCCTCCTCCAATCGGAATAAGTCTGTGTCCAGACAGGTGATTGTAAGGCCACGGTCGCCTTTCCACGTGCGCACTTGGAGTATATCACCAACGGCCATTTTTTTGAGTCGTGTTTGCAGTTCATTGTGCAGGCCTGCTGCTGCAATCATCATTTCCACCAGCCTTTCGTGGTCATTTCGTGTGATATTATACCACATCTTGCGCATTGCGCATCGCGTTAGAAGGAATTTAACATAGCTATTGAAAAGTGAAATGTTAAGGATGCGTTAAAAAGAACCGGATTTTTAAGAGAATCCTGCCATAAAAAATGCTGAATTTATCTCGGCAATAAAGAGAAAGACTAAAAAATGGCTGAACATGGCTTTGTTAAGGTTGATTTCAGCTTTGTAAATATTTGGATATTCGGTTAAAAAATAGGTAAAGTGCTTGCACTTGACTTAACAAAAGGGTAAACTGTGAAGGTAAAACGATACTATATTGAAATGTATTCTTCAACTTTTAATTTCTAAAGGAAAGCGGGGCTGATGGCAAAAATGAAAGAAAAGATCAAACGCTTCCTTATTGCATATGTAAGATTTGTCAATGATTTTGTCGATGCAGTATCTTTTCAGCGCGCCGGCAAAAGAAAAACACAAGCGGCCATTTGTGTTGTACTGGCACTGGCTGCGTTCATCACTGCAAAATGGAATCTTTTCTTGAATCCTGCCACTGATTTCTGGGGCTGGAAAGTCATGGCGACAGCATATGGCTTTGCGCTATTAATCGGGGTGTTGATGGTTTTTCGTGTCCATGTGGAAGACCGGTTCCGGAATAAATTTTATACGGCTGTATTTTTCTTGATGCCAGTCGTATCCATGCAGATGGTGGAATGTTATAATGGCAACTTTCTGTATATTTTTTCGCCAGCCACATTCATCATGAACTACATGGCATATCTGTTGTTTTATGTGATCATCTTTTTTATTACAAGCCGTTTTCGTATGACGATTGCGATTGTTAATGTTGTATTGTTTATTTTTGGTTTAGCCAACTATTATGTAGACCTTTTCCGTGGTACACCACTGGTGCCAATGGATATTCTTGCAGTGGGTACTGGGATGAATGTTGCTGCCGGTTATGATTATAAATTGTCCTGGCAGATCGTGATGGCCGCATTGATGCTTGTGCTGATCTTTGTGCTTGGCCGCCAAATGGTGAACATTCGCCCACAGGTACGTCGCAGCAAAATTTTGGTGCGTGCCACAGCCTTGGCTTATGTTTTAATCATTGCCAGCACTGTGTATGGCACAGATGTGCTCGCAGATCATGGGTTTAAACCAGACTTTTGGAACCAAAGCCGTGGCTACCATAGCAGTGGCATTTGGTACAATTTCTGCTTGAACACCAAATACTTGCATGTGTCCGAGCCAGACGGGTATAACAGCAGTGATGTAAGTGCGTTGGCACAAGATGTTGTTGATTCTGTTGATACCGATCCAAACAACGATACCTCAATTAATCTGTTGACGGGCGAAGACACGTATAAAGCGAGCGGTGAAAAACCAAATGTTATCGCTATTATGAATGAAACGTTTTCTGATCCTGGCACGTTGGGGGATCTTCAAACCAATGTAGATTACCTACCGTTTTATCACAGCCTTACTGAAAATACCATCAAAGGCACGCTTTCAGTGCCAGTTTTTGGTGCTGGGACCAGTAATACAGAATATGAATTTTTAACAGGCAACTCGATTAGTACATTGCCAAGCGGCAGCAGTGTTTATGAATCTTACATCGATGGTGCACAGCCATCCCTGGTATCTACTTTGGAAAGTCAGGGTTATTCTTCATTGGCGCTTCATCCATATTTTGCTGATGGCTGGAATCGTCCGGCTGTATACAATGATATGGGCTTTAATGATTTTATTTCGATGGAAGATCTTATTGATCCAAATGTTGTTGCAGAATATAAAGAAACAAACGATGAAGATGCATTCATCAATCAGGTTGAAGCACTGTATCCTGATCAGGACAATATGCTGTTGCGCCGTTTTATCAGTGATTCCTATGATTTTGAAAAGGTGGAACAACTGTATGAACAGCGCGATCCTTCACAGCCATTCTTCCTGTTCAATGTTACGATGCAAAACCATGGCGGTTATGATCGCTCCTATGTGAATTTTAATCAGGAAGTTCGCATTACCAATATGATGGGATATTATCCTAAAGCAGAGCGTTATCTCTCGCTGCTGAAAAAATCTGACGAAGCCTTGGAACAGCTGATTACCTATTTCAGCAATGTGGATGAGCCAACGGTGATCGTCATGTTTGGTGACCATCAGGCATCTGTTGAAAATGCTTTCTATGAAGAACTTTATGGAAAATCACTGGATGACCTGACGGCTGAAGAACAGCAAACCCGTTATCAGACCCCATTTTTGATTTGGGCAAACTATGATATTGACGAAGCAACGCTCAATAATATTTCTGCGAACTATTTGTCGACGTTGCTGCTTCAGGTTGCTGGATTAGAGATGACGCCATATAACGAATATTTGGCAGCACTCTATCAGAAAATCCCTGTGATTGATACCGTTGGTTATCGCGGCGATGATGGCAGTGTTTATTCGAAGGACGATGCAACTAGCCCTTATGCAGATTTGATTCACGGCTACGACTGCATCACGTATAATAATCTCTTGGATACCAAAAATCGGGATTGGTCGCTCTTTACCTTAGATGGGCAGCCAATGGCAGATCCGCCAGACCCGGATGAAGATGGGACGGCATCGGACGCGAGTGCCGGAACAGACGCTGATGCAACAGCTCAAAATGACGAAGCTTTGCCATCAGCAACCAACTAACACATATTTTGAGGGGACGGATGTTTTAGCATCCGTCTCTATTTTTTTCGCGGAAAAATTTTATTGAAAGGAGACAATAAGATGGAAGAACAGCAGGAGCATCGATCTATTCTTTCACGAATTCGTGCTGCGCTGACAAGAGAAAAGCTGCTTATACACTTAGGACCGATCTATCTGGTACGCAGTCCTTGGCAATATGTTTTGCTGGGATGGATTCTGGCAGCTGGTATGATCTGGATGACGCGTCAGGTACGTGTATTGTCTGCTGATGCGTCATTGTTGGGCAGTTGGAGTTCGTCACAGCTCTTGACTATTCTGGCTGTTGTTGTTGGTTTGCTTTTTAGTTTTCGTTTTAAGGTGCGAGGAAAAGCAGGGTTTGTGTTAAGCACACTGATCTTTGTTTTGGCACCTTTTGCTGCTTACAATATGGTCGAGCTTTTTAATGGCGCAGCAGCGTATGACAGAGAACCGGCGATTGTTTTTATGAATCTCCTTGCTTATGGCCTGGTGTATTTGTTTTTCCTGGTGATTTTTGGTAATTATCGCTGGGCGGTGTTGTTTGGTACGGGACTCCTTTATTTGTTTGCTGCGGCATGTTATTTCATTATGATCTTCCGTGGGACACCTTTTGTGCCATTGGACATACTTTCGTCAGGAACTGCGGCCAATGTGGCAGATAATTATGTTTTTGAGGTGTCTTGGCCCTGGACCGTTGCCACGGTACAGTGTGGTTTGATTATGGCAATGGGCTTTCAATTGGGCAGTGCCAATCTTAAACGTGTGCGCTGGAAACTGACACTTAGAGCTTTGGCGGTGTTGGTGGTGGTCAGTGTTGTTTCGATCTTTTTCAGTGGCACGTATCTGCAAGAAAAAGGCTATGCGATTTCTTATTGGAACCAACAAGAAAGTTATGAGAAATACGGTAATTGGTTGGCATTTTGTATTAATTTGCGAAATGTATATCCAGAACGGCCGGAAAATTATAAGGCCGATGAGGTCGACAACATCATGGCAAGTTTGTTGATGGATGATGACCTTTCTCCAAAAAGCGACAATGCGTACAACATGCTGACAGGGGAGAACGATTATTCGCCAACTGACACGACACCAAACATTATTATGATTATGAATGAATCGTTTTCTGATTTACAGTCATTGGGGAAAGGGTTTAAAACAAATATTGATGTGACCCCATTTTTTGACAGCCTTGAAGAAAACACCATTCGAGGCAATCTGCAGGTGTCAGTGATTGGTGGTGGAACGGCCTGCACAGAATATGAAGCGTTGACAGGAAATGCACAGCGTTTCCTGCCGAGCGGCGCAGTGGCGTATTCAGCAAATATCCATGACAATACCCCGTCGATGGTTTGGACGCTGCGAGAGCAGGGCTATCAAACGGAGGCGTTTCATCCTTACTACATCAGTGGCTGGAACCGGGAAAAAGCGTATCAATATTTAGGCTTTGAAGAGACGACCTTCATAGAAGACATTTTGCCGGAAGAAATGCTGGAAATGGCTTCTGATGATCGTATGGAAGCGGTAGAGAGCATCGACCCAAAAGATGGTGATGTGTACAACCGTGATTATATGAGCGATCATTATGACTACAAACTGCTGGAAGACTTGTATGAGGCACGCAACACCGCTGAACCGTTCTTCTTATTCAATGTAACCATTCAAAATCATGGCGGCTATACAGATGGCTTCCCAAACTTTAAGGAGAGCGTTCGTATTCTGGATATGGATGGCGACTACCCTCAGGCTGAGCGGTATTTGTCCTTGATGCATGCTTCTGATCAGGCCTTTGAAGAATTGGTTAACTATTTTAAGGATGTGGATGAACCAACCATTATTGTGATGTTTGGTGATCACCAACCAAGTGTAGAACAGGAGTTTTACGAGGAACTTTATGATGGCAAGGCACTCAATGAATTGTCTGAAGAAGAATTGTTGAGTCGTTTTCAAACACCATTTGTGATTTGGGCAAATTATGACATCCCAGAAAAAAATATTGGCTCAATTTCTGCCAACTATCTGTCAACATTAATTATGGAGACAGCAGGGTTAGAGCTGCCGGAATATAATAGATATCTTGCGAGCTTGTATGCACGTGTGCCGGTTATTTCTAATGTTGGTTTTGAAGATGCACAGGGTGATGTTTCATATAGCTGTACAGGAACAGACTATGAAAGTTTGATCAATGATTATCAATGTGCGGCATACAATAATTTGCTGGATTATTCTGGTCGAGATTGGTCGCTCTTCACCTTGGAAGGGGATACTGTGTCCAATGATCCATAAAAAACAAAAAGCCCAGGAGCGATGCAAACTCGCATCGCTCCTGGGCTTTTTGTTGAATAAAGAAACCCGGTAGCCACGTCTGGATACCGGGTCATTTATAACACCGAGGGGATAGTGTTATAAGAAGGAGATTTTGGCCATCTTATGATGACCTATATGAAAAGGAATTTACGAAATTATTATAAGCAGACTACTTTAAATTAACCTTAAAAAATTAAAGGAAGTTTTAAGAAATTGTCAGGAAATGATGGAGATTGACGATTGTATAGGGCGAGCGCTACAATAAAGCAAGTACAAGAAAGGAGCAGGATGATGATTTATCAGCACAAAGTGCAGTATTACGAGACGGACCGCATGGGCATCACCCATCATTCTAACTATATTCGTTTTATGGAAGAAGCGCGCACAGAATGGATGGAATACATGGGGATGAGCTATGATGCTTTTGAGAAACTGGGGCTGACATCGCCGATTTTAAGTGTAGCGTGTCATTATAAGAAAATGACGACTTATAGTGATGTTATTGATATTGCGGTTTATATTAAGGATTGTGCCCATCTTAAAATTCGTATCGATTATGTGATGACGTGTCGTGGTGAGGTGGTTTGCACAGGAGAAAGCAGCCATTGTATTTTGGATGCATCAGGGCGTCCTGTTAGTCTCAAAAAAAGTTATCCAGCGCTTTACGCCAAATATGAGGACTATAGACAACACCAGGGTGCGTATCAACTTTAAGGAGAATAAGCATGAGCGTGAAACATACACAACAGATTTCTTGTCTGAATTGTAAAAAGAAAAGTGACTTTGAATTTTACGGTAGCATCAATACCATGCTGGACCCAGTATTGAAACAACGCGTAAAAAATTTTGATATCTTTAAATTCGTTTGTCCGCATTGTGGCAGTGAACAATTCGTCAACTATAGTTTTCTCTATCATCAGATGGAAGATAAACTAATGATTTTTTATTGCCAGGATGAGGAAGAAGTTGAAAAGGTGCGCAGCTTATACGCTGACGATTTTGAAACTGCTGTGGATGAACAAGGAGAAACGCAGGCCATTGACACCACAGGTTATCGCCGTCGTATTGTGGTTGGCGCTGATAATTTGGTGGAAAAGATACGTATTTTTGATGCTGGCTTAGATGATCGATTGATTGAAATCTATAAGGTGCTGCTGTATGGTCAGATGCAAGATCAGTTAGCTGCTATGCCTGGTGGTGATGCAGTGGACGATGTGTTCGTGGACGAACAACTTGATGGCTCGCTTGATTTTGTTTTCGTTGCAGATGGAAAGGCGGTTGGTGCCGTGCCATTTGCTCAAGAGGTCTATGACATTGTTGCTGGTCAATATCAGGAAGCTGTAGAAAAATTGGCGCCAAGTGAGCCGGTCATCAATCAGGATTGGGCCTTTGATACGTTGGCAGAGATTGCCAAGCAAGCATAAAGAGGCGGACTCTTGAAAAAAACAGGAGAGAGGGTTAAACTAAAACTTGATGAGCAAATTGGCGCAGCATGTTAGCTTGCGCAATGAAGGAGGAACCCCTATGTTTCATCCGATTCAACATTTTAAGACCATCACCCATCATCGTCAGTTGGTTTTTCGCCATTGTATCAAGGCGGGAATTCCGTTGCAGGGATTGGTGCACGATCTTTCAAAATATAGCCCGACAGAGTTTATTCCTGGTGCCAGATATTATCTTGGGTACAAGAGTCCAAATGTGCTCGAACGCGAACGCAATGGCAGCTCATTGGCCTGGATGCATCATAAAGGCCGCAACAAACATCATTTTGAATATTGGATCGATTATCGGCTGAAAACCAAGAAGCCAGGGCCTGTGCGTATGCCAGATCGTTATTTAATTGAAATGTTTTGTGACCGAGTGGCGGCGAGTAAGGTGTATCAGGGAAACAATTACAGTCAGGAAAAGCCGCTGGAATACTTGCGCAATGGCCATGCCAAAGATTTGATGCATCCGGAAACCGCAAAGATCCTTGAACAATGGCTGGTGATGCTGGCTGAACAAGGAGAAGAGGCTACCTTCGCATATATTCGATCCCTGCATCGACACGTTTATAGATAACCACCCATTAAGAAAGGACATCATCATGCAATTGAAACAAGCTGCCGGCAATACCTGGTATTTGGAAGACTGGCAGAACATCCCTCTATATAAAACCAGTGACAGCACCTGTGTGCTGCTTGATTCTGGGTTACGCTCTCAAAGAGATCTTATTGAACGTACGCTTGAACGTAATGGATTACGACCAGTGGGCATTCTAGGCTCCCATGTGCATGGGGATCATAGTGCCAATCACCGTTATTTTCAGCAAAAATATGATATCCCTGTAGCGCTTTCTGCTGGTGAAGCCGGGATTGCTGTCAGTCCGCTCAATCTCAAGGCGTACTATTTTTATATGCTGCATCCACAGGCGCCAATGACCGATGCCCAGGAATCGGATCTGCTTGTTGAAGCCGATCGCATCATCATGCCTTCGGAAACCCATGTCACCTTTTGTGGTGCTGAGTTTGAAATTGTGCATACACCAGGCCATACACCGGATCACATTTCAACAGTCACGCCAGACGGTGTTTGCTATCTTGGCGATGCCATTTTAACGGGAAATTATATCAGTGATGCAAAGCTGCCCTATTTCTTTAGCGTGCAGCCTTCTATTGAAGCCATGGAAAAACTTGCTGCAACCAATTATCCTTATTATTTGGCAGCGCATCGTGGCTTGTACACTGAGGTGAAGCCTCTTGCAGAGGCCTGTATCGCAGCCGTTAAACAATGTGCCAATCGCATTTTGGATACAGCCGACTGTGGATTGACGCGCAGTGAGATTGTGATTGCTGCCTGCACCATGATGAAGATGCTTTCCTCAAAACCAAAGAAAGCAGCATTCTATGAACGCAACATTCACATCTATGTCGATTATCTCGTCGATTGTGGCGCTCTTGAGGTGGTTGTTCGCGATGGTGTAGAATTTTACGTAAAAACAGGCAAACGTCCGTAATAAAAAGAATGCCCTGTTCGAGACAGTATTGCTCTCGAACAGGGCATTCTTTTTGAACGTTGATTAATGTTTTGCAAATGCTTTGTTGGCGATATAGGTGAGAATGCCGACGATGATGACGACTGGCAGGGTGGTGCCGGTGATGATGTCGACATTGAGCAGCTCACGATAGAGCAGAAAACCAATGATGTAGACGACAAAGTTCAAGATGCTCACCATGTTGCGTACATCTTTTTGCTTAAGAATATAGTATTCGGTCAGTAAAACGCCAACCATTGGTGTGAAGAAGGAACCAATCAGATAGAGAAAGTCCTGGTAAGAAGAGGTCGGATCAAAGATGGCGATAGCAAAACCGATGATGCAGACAATGACAGCCACAGTGCGTTCGCTTGGTTTGCTGGAAAGCGTTGTGAAGCTGATTGCGGCAGAGCGGGCATCAAGGAAGCTGGAGGTGATCGTGGAGAATATGATGATTACAAGGCCGATGGCACCCATGCCTATGGCACGCATAAGCAGAGAAATATCGGCGTAACCAGTGGCAATGGCGCAGCCAAGTCCAATGACGAACATCCAGCAGCTGCCAAGGAAATAGGTGATGTTTGAAACAGTATTGGAAAGTACTGGTTTTTCAGCACGGGAGGTGTAGTCGCTGATAACCGGCAGCCAAGAAAGTGGCATGGCAACGGCAAGTTCAACAGCAGCACCAAAACTGATATCATCAAAGACGGCATCAGCAGCGCTGAGACCGGTAGTGGCAACGCGCCAGGTTAAAAAGAGGCAGAGGAGTGTCAATGCGATAACCACGATGTTGTTGACACGGCCGAAGGTTTTTGGTCCGAAGAGCATCCAGATAAGAATGAGGGCAGCGATAATAAAAGCGCCAATAACTGTGGAGCCACTTTCTTTGCCAATGAGCACGTTCATAGCACTGGCACCTGTGGCGATCATGACAGCGGTCCAGCCAACGAGCTGGATGACATTGAGAATCGAGAAGAAGAGGCCGCCTTTTTCGCCAAAGGCGATTTTCATAGTGTTCATGGCGCTGCGGCTGGTTTGCGCGCCGATGCGGCCAGCCAGAAACAGCATGCCGCAGCCGATGATATGACCGATGAGAATGGCAAGAAGTCCTTTACCCCAGCCAAGTGGTGCAAAATAAGTGCCGGTCATGATTTCTGTGATGGCAATGGCTGCACCGAGCCAGAGCCAACCGTTCGTGGCGACAGTGGTGCGTTCGTTCGTACTCAAGCCTGTTCCTCCTTTGCTTCTACCTTGCGATAGGCCCAGTGATTGGTTGGGCCATGTCCATGGCCGACGAGAATGCCATCACTGATGGCAGCCGCAATGAAGGCCTTGGCAGTGGTGACGGCATCTTTTACACTGCGTCCTTTGGCGAGTTCTGCAGTGATGCAGGCCGAATAGGTGCAGCCTGTGCCATGGGTGCGCACGGTGTCGATACGTTCAGCAGAGAGGGTAACGACTTCACCATCTTCGGTGAGAAGAATGTCTTCAGCGTCAGAGGTTTCAAGGCGATGACCGCCTTTAATAACAACGTTTTTCACGCCCATGTCCTGAATTTTTCTGGCAGCAGTAAGCAAGTCGTCAACGGTGGCAATGGTCATGCCGGTGATGACTTCAGCTTCTGGCAGGTTTGGCGTCAGCACCGTGGCCAGTGGCAGAATTTCTTTAACGAGGGTAGCGCTGGCTTCGTCTTCCATGAGTGCGGCGCCGCCTTTGGCAATCATCACAGGATCGACAACGACTGGAATGTCTGGATGCTTTCGCAATTCTGCGGCAACGGCACGCATGATATCAGCATCTGGTAGCATGCCGGTTTTGAGAGCGCCAATTTCAAAATCGCTGAAGACAGAATGTAGCTGTTCGTTAACAAAGTCAACAGGCACCTTGTGAATGCCTTGGACACCTAAGGTGTTTTGAGCAGTTACAGCGACAATGACAGATGTGCCGAACACGCGGCGTTCCTGAAACGTTTTCAGATCTGCTTGAATACCAGCACCGCCACCGCTGTCGCTGCCAGCGATGGTGAGTGCTTGCGGAACAGGTTTTGCTTGATAAGACATAATCATTACTCCTTTTTTATGATTAAGATTGGTGAAAAATTAGTCCTTAAATTTGTCTAAAAAGCCACGTGCTTTGAAGGCTTTGAGCAGCAGTGCAGAGGCGACGGCACCGACAAATGTTGAAAGAAAGAAACTTGGTACGTAGCCGAAAATAGCAACCTTTGCACCAAGAAATGGCCAGGCCATCAGTGCAGCTACCATGGCGCCGAGGATACCTGTGCCAAAAACTTCTCCTACAGCAGCGCCAGCCAGATTGTGGAAGCGGCGATAGATGACACCGGCGAGAAAGGCGCCGATCATGCTGCCTGGGAAAGCTAAGATGGAACCAGTGCCATTCATGTTGCGAATGAGCGACGTGATGAAGGCACAGCCAGTGGCATACCATGGACCCAAGGTGACGGCGGTGACAACATTCATGAAATGCTGTACCGGTGCGGCTTTTGCCAGGCCAACAGGGATGACGATAAAGGAATTAAAGATCACGCTGATGGCGATGAATAGGCCGGCAATGACAATTTTTTTCGTTTTGTTCATACAAAGCAATGCTCCTTTCAATAAAAAAACGCCCGTGCACATATCACAGGCGTTCATAAGAATCGATGCACTTCCCTACGCTGGTTTGAGCCAGATCAGGTTCAAGGAGTTCTCTCTCAGTCCGATTGACGGACGCCCCCAGTGTTCTATGGCTTTTAGTATAGCATTGATGAGAAACTTTTTACAGATCAAATGTAAAAAAATGAAAAACCAGCGCAGTTGCATATTTTATTAGGAAAGTTTGCTTTGTGTATAAAGTTTTGCACCGCCGCCAACATTGATGGCATCAATACCGTTTTGTTGCAGAATACGGCAGGCAATATGTCCGCGCAGACCAACCATGCAAGATACATATACTGGCTTGTCATTTGGTACTTCGCTGATGCGTTTGCGCAATTCAGGAAGTGGAATTTGGAGACTGGAAGGCAGCGGAACTTTTTCAATTTCCTTTTTACCGCGAACATCGAGAACGGTGGCACCTTCAGCGAGCAGCCCTTCGATATGTGGCACATCATCAAAATAGGTTTCACCATTGGCAATATTTTCGGCGATATAGCCCGCATAGTTGACCGCCGATTTGGCTGTATTAAATGGTGGTGCATAGCAGAGTTCCACATCAGCGAGGTCATAGACACTCATATTGCCGGCGATTGCAGTGGCAATGACATCAATGGTTTTGTCAATGCCCATATCTTGACCAACTGCTTGAGCACCATAGAGTTTGCCATCATCAGGTGCATAGAGCACTTTCAAGCTGATTTGGGACGCGCCAGGGTAGTACGTAGCGTGGTTGGCTGGATAGAGATGAATGGAACGATAGTCCACATTCATTTGACGCAGTTGTTTTTCGTTTTTACCTGTGGAGGCAGCTTGTACTTTAAAGACACGTACAATGGAACTGCCGAGGCTGCCACGATAGTGTTTATCTTTACCACAAATGATGTCTGCAACCATGCGCCCCATGCGGTTGGCTGGACCAGCCAGTGGAATCTGAACCTTTTCGCCAAAAATGCAGTCTGTGGTTTCAATGGCATCGCCGATGGCATAAACATCTTCTGCACCAGCTACACGGAACTGGTCGTCGACAACGATGGCCCCGCGGGCATTGGTGGTAAGACCAGCCTCTTTGATCAGACCAGATTCTGGACGCACGCCAATAGCAAGTACCGTCAGGTCGGTATCGATACGGCTGCCATCTGCCAGCACCACTGTTTTGCCTTCATTATCAAAACCTTGAATAGCAGTGCCAAGCGTCAGCTGAACACCGTTCTTGCGCAATTCGGCAGCAATAAGGGTAGCCATTTCTGGGTCCAGGGAGGTCATCACCTGATCTGCAGCTTCGACCAAGTGCACGGATAGTCCCTTATGCACCAGATTTTCAGCCATTTCCAAACCGATAAAGCCGCCGCCAACAACAACTGCCGTCTTTGGCGCTTGAGCGTCCATAAAGCCCTTGAGGGCATCCACATCAGCAATGTTGCGGATGGTAAAAATGCGGTCTTTTGCAGCATCAAGACCATCCAGTTTTGGAACGATTGGGGAAGCACCAGGTGAAAGTACCAGGGCGTCATAACGCTCTTCACGTGTTTCACCATTGGTGAGATCGGTCACAGTTACAGTTTTTTCTGCCGGATGGATGGCAGTGACTTCTGTCTGCGTATGAATTTCTAAATTGAACCAGGCATTCATCGTTTTTACATCCTGCACCAGCAGCTGTTCACGTTTTGGAATGACTCCGCCAATGTAATAAGGGAGACCGCAGTTTGCGAAAGAAATGTATTCGCCGCGTTCAAAGAGGACGATCTCTGCTTGTTCATCCATGCGACGTAAACGTGCTGCACAAGAAGCACCGCCGGCAACGCCGCCGACAATTAAAATTCGTTTTGCCAAAATAAAAACTCCTTTCAAAGTAAATTCTCTACATAGAATTATACGATAAAATCCCGGTGACGAATAGTCTTTTATGGCAAACCGAGCTTCGATCATTAAAAAATGGTTGATTTTTCATCAATAGATTCCTTTCAATATTTTTATGCAAGGGGATAGGGACTTGTTTCAAAAAACGGCATAAATGCATTTGCATAAATTGCGATGCGCGTTTTATGATAAAAGTGGTCGTATTGTTACTAAAAAAGACCAAAGTTGAAAAAGAAAAAACAATTTGAATTTTATGTTAACAAAGCCGTTCTTTGAGGTTGATTTATTCGAAATAACGCGTCATAATTACTAAGACAACCGTACTGATACGTAATATTCATCACGGCGACATGCCTGGATATTACGGAAATGGTGAGTTGACAATACCAGTTTTCTGAGCTTTCGGCAGTATATAGAAAATTTTTGGCAAAATAATGAAAAATACGGGGTTGACGCATCCGCAATTGTTTATGATAATAATAACGAAGAACAATGGATTTGGTCTTATGCGTTCGAAAATAGCCTTTGAAATAGTCTGAAAATTATTGTAAGATAAAAGAGTACAAATTGTAATTGTGCGACACAATTGCAAAAGATTTTCGGCGCTAAGACGCCAAAAGGTATGAGTTGTTTAAATCTCAATATTAAATGAGGTGGGAGAAACATGTCAGAAGAAAGATTTGAAGTGATCGTCATTGGCGGTGGCTTAGCAGGTTTGTCTGCGGCATATCGTCTCTCCAAAGCAGGCCGTAAGGTTCTCGTTTTGGAAAAGGCCCCTTACAGTGGTGCAAAGAATGTATCCGGCGGCCGCATCTATACCTATGCACTTGATAAGCTCATGGGCGATGCTTGGAAGAAAGATGCTCCGCTTGAACGCGAAATCAATCAGGAATATCTGATGATGATGAACGACGAAGATGCTGTCATCATTGATACCACAACGAATGCATTGGGCAATCAGTCCTACAGCATTCTGCGTGAAAAATTTGATAAATGGCTCGCAGAAAAAGTTGAAGAAGCTGGCGGTCTTGTTATCGGCGGCGCTTGCGTAGATGGCCTCATCCGTAAAGATGGCCGTGTTTGCGGTGTTACCGTTGGTAAAGAAGAACTCGAATGCGACCTCGTTATCGATGCAGAAGGTGTTAACGCTATTGTTGCTGAACGCGCAGGCGTTATTGATCCAATCCGTCTCGAAAATGTTGCAGTTGGTATCAAATCCGTCATTCGTCTGAAAGAAAGCGTCATCAACGACCGCTTCAATACCGACAGTGATAAGGGTGCTGCACTCCTTGGTATGGGTTCTGCAAACCAGGGCATCTTTGGTGGTCTCTTCATGTACACCAACAAAGACACCATCTCCATTGGTTTGGTACAGGATTCCAAGACTTGGAAAGAAAGCGGCCTCCATCTGCCAGATGCAATGGAAGCATTGAAAGAACATCCAATCATCGGTAAATACATCGATGGTGGTGAATTGGTTGAATACACCGCTCACTTGATCCCAGAAGGCGGCTATGATTCCTTCTCCGAATTCTGCGGTGATGGGATTCTTGTTACCGGGGATGCTGCTGGTCTCTGCTTGAACCGTGGCTACACTGTTCGGGGTATGGACTATGCCATCATGAGTGGTATTGCAGCAGCTGAAACTGCTGAACAGGCACTTGCAAAAGGCATCTTCACAAAAGATTTCCTGAGCATGTACACCGCACGTCTTGAACATAACACCCTGAATGACTTCAAGACGCTGAAAAATGCGCATCACTACATGGCCAACAGCGAACATCTCTTCACAACCTATCCAAATCTTGCTATCAACGCACTGCAGAGCATGTACAAAGTTGATGGCGGCGCTGCCCAGGGCGTTGTGAAAACCATCGTAAAAGGTCTGCCTAAGGTCAAAGTGTTTAGCGTAGCAAAAGATGCAATCAAGGGGGTATTATCATTATGATGAAAAAACTGAATATGGACGACCGTCTTGCGGCCGACCGTTTCGACAGTGATGACGAACACGCACACATCGTCATCGATAAAGAAGCATGCCGTACCTGCACTCATCGTGCTTGCACCTATAGCTGCCCTGCCGAACGTTACAAATGGGATGAACTCAACGACATTATGACGTTTGACCACGTTGGTTGCCTCGAATGCGGTAACTGCCGTCTTGTTTGCGAACGTCTCAATGAACGCCGTCCTGGCTATGACTGGAACTACCCAACTGAAGGGCACGGGTTCCTGTCCAAGCAAGGCTAATTGAGCAAAAGATCGTTGTTAATTCATTTTCGAATAACGAAGAAAGAGGAGCAGTGAACTATGAATATCTTAGTATGCGTTAAACAGGTTCCGGATACCTCCGAAATTAAGGTCGATCCAGTAACCAATACCCTGATTCGTAAAGGGGTACCTAGCGTTGTTAACCCAATGGACTTGAATGCCGTTGAAACCGCTATCGATTTAAAAGAAAAAGATCCAGAAAATACCACCATCACCCTGTTGAGCATGGGGCCTTTCGCTGCTGATGCAGCACTCCGTGAATGCCTCGGCATGGGCTGCGATGATGCATTTCTGCTTACCGACCGTGCATTCGGTGGTGCAGACACCTATGCAACCAGTTATTCCCTGTCTGTTGCAATCAAGTATATCGAAGAAAAGAAAGGTATTAAATATGACCTGATCATCTGCGGTATCATGGCTGTCGACGGGGATACCGGTCAGGTTGGTCCAGAATTGGCTGAACACCTTGACATTCCTCAGATTACTTACTGCATCGGCGTAGAAGTCGAAGATGGCGGCAAGAAGATCATGACCAAACGTGCACACGAAATGGGTTATGAAATCATCGAAGCACAGCTGCCTTGCCTGATCGCTGTTACCAAGGACATCAATAAGCCACGTCGTGGTACTGTTCGTGGTAAGATCGCTGCAAAGCGTGCCAATGTTGAATGGATTACTGCTGACATGCTTGGCGATACCCTCGATCGCACCAAGATTGGTCTGAAAGGGTCCCCAACCAACGTTCGCAGCGCACATCCACCAAAAATGCGTACCCGTGGTGAAGATGTCACCGGTAAGGACGCTAAGGAATCCGTTGCCAACTTGATGGCAAAACTGACTGAAAACAACTTAATCTGAGGGAGGCTGAAAAAACATGGATTTGAAAGAATACAAGAACCTTTGGGTCTTCATTGAACAGGAAAACAATGAACCTAAGAACGTCGGCCTCGAACTTTTGAATGAAGCAAAACGTATGGCTGGCGAATGCGGCCAGGAAGTTTGGGCCATGGTTATCGGCGCAGACAACAAGAAATGCATTGAAGAAGCTGCAGCTTATGGCGCAGACAAGGTTGTTTCTGTTGAAGGCCCTGAATTTGCACACTATGGCACCGAAGCTTATGCAGAAGCAGTCATCGAACTGATCAATAAGCACAAACCATCCGCTATTCTCTTTGGCGCAACCTTCAATGGCCGTGACCTCGGACCAAAAGTTGCCTGCAACATGCACACTGGTCTCACCGCAGACTGCACCGAATTGGAAATTGACAAAGATGGCGTTGTAACCTGGATTCGTCCTGCACTGGGTGGTAACCTCATGGGTCACATTTATTGCCCTAACACCCGTCCTCAGATGGGTACTGTACGTCCAGCCGTATTTAAGAAAGCTGAACGTCAGGATGGCCGTAAAGTTCCAGTTATCAACGAAAAGATCAACATCAAGGCTGATAAGCTCCGCACCAAATTCATCGAATTTGTACAGACCGTTGATGACGGCGCTGTTCGCATCGAAGATGCCAACATCATCGTTTGCGGTGGCCGTGGCCTTGGTAAGGCTGAAAACTTCAAACTTCTGCAAGATCTCGCTGATGCACTTGGCGGTGTCGTAGCTGGTAGCCGTAAGACCGTTGATGCTGGTTGGATGCCAGTTGCTCAGCAGGTTGGTCAGACCGGTAAGACCGTAAACCCAGATATCTTCATCTCTGTTGGTATCAGCGGTGCTATTCAGCATCAGGTTGGTATGGAAAAATCCGGTACCATCATTGCCATCAACAATGATCCAGAAGCACCTGTATTTGAAATTGCAACCTACGGCATTGTTGGCGACCTCTTCCAGGTTGTTCCAGCTCTGACCGAAGCGGTTAAAGAATACAAGAAGAGCAAATAATAACACTCATACCAGATCCTTCGAAAGCGCTTCGTCGTGTATACGACGAAGCGCTTTTGCATGTTTGAAAAGTGAAAGCATATTTTGAAACGGTTTCTTGTTGCCCGTGGTTGGCATTTTTTACTAAAAAAGCCTCGCTCTTAATGAACGAGGCTAACATCGCTTAACGCTAGCTTGAAACGATAAAAAGGGCAACGTTTCAGAAATACAAATCACTATGTTTGTATTAGTGTATGAGGCAACCATTATTGCTCGTAGCATTCACCCAATTGCCTGAAATAAAATAATCCCAGAAATACATAACAGTCCGCCTGCTAGATTGAGCTTTGAGCTTTCTTCTCGTCGAATAAGCTGTATGACAAACAAAGCTGCGAGAATGATTGGTTGAATGAACGAATAATTAGTGATGCTGATTGCAGCTGTTAGATTTTCGCAGATAAGACCTAAGGCATTTGGCATTTTGGCTGCTAGAACAAGACTTGTACCTTTAGGTTTTTCTTTGCAAAGCTTTGCAAATTGTATTCGTGGTGCCAAGAAGAGTGTCAATACGATGAAAGCAAGAAACAAAGAAAATGTTGGAGAAATGTATGTTTGTGAGACGTTAACAAGCAAACCATAACAGAATTTTTCGGCTAAATAGAAGATCAAAGGAAGCAAAATAATCCTGTAATGAATCGTTTTGTTTTTGGAGGCTGCTATGAAAAATAGACCAATAGAAGTGATGGCAATAGCGGCAAATTTATAAATGGTTTGCGTGCCAGGCGCTTCATTGCCGGCCAATAGGTCAAAGGTATACGAGAAAAAGAGTGTGAGTCCTAGCCAAGCTTTTAGCTCAAAAGCAGACATCTCGCGGAGAATTTTCACGGACAGTTCGATTTCTGCAAACTTCAAGAATGCCATCATGATGATTGTTGCTATGCTTTGCCAGCACCATGTAAAGAAGGTGTTGGAAAACGGAAGATAGAATAGCATAAAAAATGAAGTGCCAAATGCCATTAAAAATGTTATTTCATTTCCGCTGAGCTTGAGTGTTGCGGAAGCATACTTGTCGTTTAAAGACGTAATGGTGTAGCATGCCGCCGCTAGTATCATGTAAATCAGACGAGATTCCTTCCTTCTAGCTTGTTTATCACAAAAGACAGTGTTTTATTTAGCTGCAAGCAAATTTTTTACATTATAGCAATAGAAATGTGCAAGTTGATGGTGCTAATTCGAAAGTACCAGCAGCTTGTAATTCTGGGGATAAATCAGGCAGTTTGTTTTGAGCATCAAGGGCCAAAGGCTTTCCATTTAATGTCATTACTGTGGATCGAAGATCACCGTTTTGACCAGCCAACGTGTAGCGCTGTGCATCTTTTGGAAGCGTAACGAGGGTAGAGTCCGTGGGGGAATTATTGATAATCAAATAAGCAACGCCTTCTTTTCCGTCCTTTCTGGAATGTGCAAATACGTGTGCACCTTCACGAATTTTTTCTCCGGCATCATATACGGTGGTCCCCATTAAACGGTTCCACAACAGCACTGCAAAGTAATTTGGCCGTGGCTCAAATACTTCACGCGAAAGAAAGCCGTAATCAGAAGACGCCAAGGTGTTGTGGAAGATAACACCGTCTGTGATACATGCAAATCCACCAAGTTCATTTAATGTGCGCGGAACATCCAGATACGTAGAAGCCCAGGTGTCACCGCCGCCGCCGGCGTCACCAGATTCTGTTACCCACATTTCACCGCCTGGACAATATTGGTCGCGCATTGGTGCATAAGTTTGTGCAAAATTTAATGCGGTTGCAAGATAAGGTTCACTCATGGCATCTGAAGCATCCCAATGTCCACTTGGCATCACGGAAGCGAGACGTTCGGAGACCCCATTGTAGTAATGATAGCTAAAAATATCGAGTGGTTCTTTGGTGCCATTCATTAGGTCAGAACAGTTGTAGACTTTTTTCGCAAGTTGCTCGATACCACCTGATTTTTGATCGGTGCCATTTTTTCCTAAGGCAATATTATCACCACCAGTCGTGCATGGCCCGACACAAAGACAGTCTGGATAATTCTTTCGTACCCAGGCAAAAAACAAATCTTGATCGCGTTTGTAATCTGCTGGTGTGTAACCTTTTGGAAATCCAGTATCTTCCATTATATTTGGTTCGTTCGCGAATTCTGCCGCGCTGATAGGGACGCCATATTTTTGACTTAAAGAGAAGATCTTTTCTGCTTCACTAGGATTCCAAGGTTCATCAGCACGATGGAGTCCCAGGCAATTTGCGACAGATATCATCAACTTTGCATTGACGGCTTTTACAAAGTCGAGAACACCAATCCATTGTTCTTTTGTTAAGACATTAAGATAGCCCTTCGGTACTTTGCCGTTTGTGGTTCCATCGAAATCATAATAGGTTTTTGTCGCCCAAGTCCCGGAGACTCTGATCCATGCAGGGCCAAGTTCTTTGGTAAGTTTGCGGAGCTTTTCATTATATAGATTGATTGGCGGATAGACTTGCATAAGATCTTTATACATTGCTTCAATTCCATCAGTGGTCGGCTCTACAGAAAAAGGTTTTGTTCCAGCAACTTGTTCTGGCGTGTAGGTCTTCCAAAATGTTCCACCTGTTACTTCAGCAAATTCAACATTGTAAGACATCATCAGCGGATTAATACGCCGGATTACGTTTAGATTGTTAGATGCTAAACAAATTGATTCAGACATAGTAGCAGTCTCCTTTCTAATCACATGAATGAAATAAAATATATTTTTTTATTGTAATGTTCATAAACAGAAAAAACAAGCTTGGCATGGATTCTCCACATAATCTTATAATTTTCGTATTTGTAGGAAAACATGCCTGTTGATGATGATGACAGTAAAAAATTAGCAACAGTATAAGAAAGAAGCTTTTCTAGTATTTTTATGAGGATAATTTTGAAGAAAAAAGGCAGTAGCGATCGCTACTGCCTTTTTAATCTATGAGAAGGTTCTTTAATCAAAGAGCGTTTAAATGATTTATGATGGTTAATCATTGCTAAGAAAATCATGAAAAATATTTTTTAATTCATTAATAATTACTTGGGTAGCTCCCGAAGATATGGCATTTGGAGCGTAAAGCACTACATAAGTAATAGGAAGAGGATCATTTTCAATAGGGATATAGCATAAGTGCTCAGCACGTGAAACGATGCCTTTTTGGAGCAAAGATGGGTAGATGCCAAAGCATAAGGTGGGATGCGCCGCAATATAAGCCAGTTGGTTTTGTTGGCCGCGAATATTGATGGCACATCCAGCGTTGAAACGATGCAGCCCCATCTTTTTAAAGGCTGCATCAAAGGAAGTTACGTTTAGAAATTCGGATAATTCTTCCATATTTACTGATGTTCTATTGGATAAAGGATGCTTTTCAGAAACGTAGACACCAAATTGATCAGAGCCCAGGATGCATAGTCTTAGATTGAGATTTTTAGCAAATGCGTCTATTGAAGAAAAACTGTTTTGATTGATTCCTGTTATGCCAATTGCAATTTCATTGCGATAGAACGCTGTTTCGATTTGCAATACATCATATTGGTAAGAAAAGATATCATAAGGACTATTTTCTGAGGTAAGGTTGGTGACCAATTGAGGAATGATGGTGTTGTAAACGCTAGGAAAAGCTGCAATGGAAATATTTTCCTTCATAGCCTGTTGGCGTTGGTTGAGATAAGCCCAACTAGCCTGTAGTTCACAAATTTTACATGCGTCTTCGAAAAAGTATTGTCCTTCAGGTGTAAGGCAAATGCCATGATGCGAACGTATTAAAAGTTGGCAACCCACTTCATCTTCAATTTTTACAAGTCTTGCTGAGAGCGCTGAAGGTGTGATGAACAATTTTTCAGCTGCTTTGTTAATGGATTTTTCCTTAACTGTTTCAATGAACCAGGAAAGATGTTTGATATCCAAAATAGCCACATCCTTTTTATTCAGATCTGGAACCAAAAATAATGTGAAATAAAATGAATTTATTCTATCTATAATATTATAGTCTTTATGGTCTTATTTTACTATGTGCAAAATGTGAATAATGTGTCAGTATTTTCGCTATATGATAAATGGCTTTTATCGATTATATTTTAACTAAGGGCTGAGCCATTAAGAAAAACGAAAATATTTAGACAAGAAAGGGAGATGACAATGTCATGGCAAAATCATCAGGTATTTTGATAAAATGGTTGCTTACTTTATTGGTGCCGTTGGTATTTTTGCTAATTCCGGTGAGTGATACGTATACATCTGAATTACAAATGTTTTTCATGATTACGATCTTTATTATTATCATGTTAGCTTTTGACTTGTTACCAACGTTGCTTCCAGCTGTATTACTGCCAACACTGTATTTGTTAAGCGGTATAGCACCGATTGAAACGATTTTTAGTCCATGGGTAGGGACAACCATTTTCATGATTTTAGGTGCGTTTGTGTTTACAAATGTATTAGAAAAATGTGGATTACTCAGCCGAATATCGATCTGGTGTATTAAGCGATTTGGCGGTACTTACAATGGTGCGTTATATGCCATCTTTTTGCTTGGCGTTATCGTTGGTATTTTGACTTTTAATACGGCCTATGTTCTCATGCCAATTTTCTCTTACGGTGTTGCTAGAGCATTTGGTTATGATAAACCTTCGAAAGAAGCTGGGTTGATTTTATTGATGGGCGCCGTTGGTGCAACAGGCGCTGGTGCATGTACATATAATCCACCGTATATTGCGATTATGGGTGGTGTGTTAGAGGATTGGACACTTCCATGGTATGCGCAAACGATTTATAATTGGCCAGTTTTCATTGCTGTTCTGTTGTTTATCTTTATTATGACGAAAATATGGAAAACAAAAAACTTTTCAACAGGTTCGGGCATGGAACATTATGAAAAACTGCTTCAGGATATGGGGCCGTTGAGCAAAGCTGAGAAAAAAGCAATTGTTCTCACGATTATATTGGCTGTATATCTGTTTTCCGCGCCATTGCATGGGTATCCCATCGAGTATGGATTTATGATTATTCCATGGTTTGCTTTTATACCAGGCGTTTCATTAGCGGATACAAAATTGATCAACGGCATTTCGTTTCCGATTTTGTTTTTCATTGCAGGATGTATGGGCATTGGTAGTGTAGGTAATTATTTAGGAATTGGCAATCTGTTGTCTACAACGCTAATGCCAATTCTTGAAGGTCATTCACCTGTTATTGTGCTTGTTGGGGTATTGGCCCTTGGAACAATCGCTAACATTGTAATGACACCGTATGCAATGGCTGCGAGCTTAACACCACCGTTGGTTGCAGTGGCAGCAGAATTGGGCTTGAATCCAGATTCATTGTTAATGACGTTTTTGATGACAACTGACTTATATATTTTACCACATGAATTCGTTGCAGTTGTTGTTGCATATGGTTTTGGTTTAATAAAAATGAAAGATTTCATTTTTATGGCGTCGTTAAAGACAGCGATATTCTTCGTTGTATTTTTGGTAATACAAATTCCGTATTGGTATCTCATTGGGTATATCTACGCATAGTTCCATGCGAACAATTCCAACAGAAAGGGAGGTGAAGCAATGAGTATTTGGTCTCTACATGGTGGTATGTTATGGAAAAATGGCAACCTTTGCAAAAATGATATTTTTTCTATTCAAGTAGACAATGATGATCAGGATCGTGACATTATGCTTCGAGAACAGGATATTATAACGCCCGGTTTGTTTGATCTACATTGTCATTTGCAAGGAATACGCCCAACATGGGCAGGCACCAATAATATACTGGGACTTGGTGCAGAAGCCTATTTATTTGATGGCGTTTATGGATGCGCGGATGCCGGGTCATATGGATATGATCTCTGGAAAGAGTCTGATGAAATGTGGCAGATGAGCCGTATTCAAATCAAATCTTGGTTAAACGTGTTGCCAGAAGGCTTAACGCGGACAGATGCAAAGCATACATTGGCAAAAGATATAGACTTGGATCGATTGATCACAACTTTTAATCAAGCTAATGGCCGTTTGATCGGCTATAAGTATATGCATGGTTTGAGTGGGGGTGATCCACAAACAGAACTTGACTGGCTTAAACTAGTGAAAGCTGCTTCGCGAGCTGTTGGAGCACCTGTTATGGTGCATCTGACAGGAGGCCCGCTCTCCATAGATACCATTATTGATGAGTTGGATCCAGGAGATATTCTTGCACATATTTATAACGGTGTTGGTCCAGGTGGGATTGTTTTAGATGATGATGGACATGTTCGCGCATCGGTGTTATCGGCTGCAGAAAAAGGCATTCTTTTTGAACTGGATGCTGGATTTAAGCATATTGATTTTAATGTGTTTAAGCAGGCTTATGCAGAAGGTGTTCAACCACATTTCTTGGCGACTGACACCACTTGTAATAACTGGAAAATTTTACCTGTTTATGGTATGGCGCATTTTTTAGCTGAAGCAATTCAGTTGGGAATATCTGTTGAAATGGCACTAGCTTGTGCCATTGACAGGCCTTGCAACTATATAGGTTTTGAACAGGATTTATCAAAGAACATTGTTGTTTTGAAGCGGCATGAACAGAAAACTGCTTTTCAGGACAATATAGCAGCAAAACATGAATTTAGTGGTTCATGGGATTTTACAGCAGAGTATTGTGTATTTAAAAATCAATCAGTAAAAAATAATTTTTAATAGTGAAAGGATGGTTCATGATGAGTTGTTGTGTAACCCCACAAGAAGATTGGATCGAACATGGTTTGATTACAGAAGGTAGAGAACGTACCATTCGTATGGCTGAATGGCTGAGAGATCAAAAAGTGTATCTGGACATTCACAGAGGCAGATTGCTGACAGAGTCTTTCAAGGAAACAGAAGGCGAAGACCTTACCGTTCGCTGGGCAAAAGCAATGATGCATATTGCCGAAAATATTCCTACACCAATTGGTCCAGATGAATTAATTGTTGGGAAGATGACTGGTGGCTTGGGAAAACGTTCTGTGCTTTATTGTGAATTGGAAGGCAATGCATTGCCTCAGTTGAATAAAGCAAGCTTGAGAAAGGCAAGTCCTTTTACAGTTACAGATGAAGATTATAAGATCATTATGGAAGAAATTTATCCATACTGGAAAGATAAGAGCTATGCAAAAGCCTATGTTACGGCACTGCCTGAAAGCACACGTCTCTTCATTTATGGTGAAGACAAAGAAAACTATTCAAAACAACAGTTTGTATTGACAACAAGTACTACAGCACGTTCAAGCCTGAACTTTAGTTATGATTACGCTACGATTTTGAAAGATGGCATTGGCAAGTATAAAGCAGAAGCCAAAAAACGTTGGGAAGAAAGCTTGTCTGATCCTGCAACGTATATTAATGAAGGTATTTTCTGGGAAGCAACCTATCGTGTTGCTGAAGCCTTCGGCGTGTATGCAACCCGCTATGGTGAAGAAGCAGATCGTCAGGCTGCATTAGAAAAAGATCCTAAACGTAAAAAGGAATTAGAGACTGTTGCCCAAAACTGCTACTGGGTGGCTGAAAATCCTCCTGAAACATTCTGGCAAGCTATGCAGCTGCAATGGTTTATTATTGCATTTGCACGTATTGAACAAAATGGCGGTGCTTCTTTAGGAAGTGGTCGTATGGACCAGACCATGCTGCCATATTATCGTAAAGATATTGTGGAAGGACGTTTGACCAGAGAACAGGCAAAAGAATTGTTTGAGTGCTATTGGCTAAATCTGGCTCAGTGCCCAAATATTAAGTTGGATGAATCTGCTGGTAAGATGTATGAAGGGTATGCGCATTTTGAAACTGTTACAATCGGTGGTTTGGATAAGAATGGTAAAGATGCCACGAATGAATTGAGCTATCTGATTTTGGAATCCAAACGAGGCTTCCCAATGCATTATCCAGATTTGGCAGCGCGTGTGCATGTAGGTTCCCCTGAAAAATTCTTGACCGCTTGCGCAGAAGTTGTTAAAGATGGGCAAGGATTCCCTAAATTCTTTAATGATGAAGAAATTGTACCATTGTATGTTGCAAAAGGCGCAAATCGTTCCCAGGCTTTGAATTATTCTTGCTCTGGTTGTGCAGAAGTACGTGTTGTTGGCGAATCCTATGTCAACGGTTGCGCTTATATGAACTTGGGCGCATTGGTTGAAATGACCATGCATGATGGCCGCCTTAAAGTTCTTGATAATCGTCAGATTGGTTTGCCAACAGGCGATCCAAGAGATTTTAAAACATTTGATGAATTCTTCGATGCTATGAAAGCACAAACATTGAATGCTGTTAAACATGCCATCATTCAGCAGATTATTGCTGACCGTGTAAAACCAACAAAATGCGCTGCGCCATTCTGCTCAATGCTGACAAAGGTATGCAGAGATGCACACACTGATATTCACAAATACATTCCAAATAGTATCCGTGAGCCATTCATTGACCAGGTTGGCTTCGCAACAATGGTTGATTCCGCAGCTGCTATTAAGAAAGTTGTTTTTGAAGATAAGACTGCGACGATGGACGAAGTGGTTCGCGCCATTGATGCCAACTTTGAAGGCTATGAACCATTACGTCAGAGATTATTGAATGCGCCAAAATATGGCAACAATGATCCTTATGCTGACGATCTTGGACGTGAATTGGATCTTGCTGTTGAAGAATATGTTCATGCTCATAGAGGCTTACATGGTGAAGCATTCTCTAACCGTCTTGTACCAATCACCAACCACATTCCTGCTGGTGCAGTTGTTGGTGCTACTCCAGATGGTAGAAAAGCGGGCGATTATATTTCTGAAGGATGCAGTGCAGCACATGGTGCAGAACACAGTGGTCCTACAGCAATCCTTGTCTCTAACAAATATGTGAAGAATGAAGGCTTCAGTGAACGTGCAGCACGTTTGCTTAACTTGAAGCTTTCTCCAGCGCTGGTTGCTGGACCTGAAGGCACAAAGCGTCTGGTTTCCTTTATTCGTACCTGGTGCGACCTTCGTCTGTGGCATGTTCAGTTTAACATCATTAATAAAGATACGTTGCTGAATGCTCAGAAGAAACCGGAAAAATATAAAGACTTGATCGTTCGTGTTGCAGGTTATAGTGCATACTTTACAGAACTGACCCCTAAACTTCAGGATGAACTGATCGAACGTTGTGAACATGAAAGACTTTAATCACTAGACACTGATTATTGACTGGGACCTCCTATCCATTGAATGATATGTTATGCATTGTTTTATTGGATAGGAGGTATTTTTGAAAAAGGAGAAATGTTTATGTGTGATAAGGGTCTTGTATTTAACATACAAAAGTTTTCCATTCACGATGGACCGGGAATACGTACCATTGTTTTCTTAAAAGGATGTCCATTGCATTGCAGATGGTGCGCCAACCCTGAGGGCATACGGCCGGTACCACAGATTGCACAAAAAAATGCACAGTGTATCGGTGTTGATGAATGCGGTTATTGTATAGAGGCATGTAAACAGCAAGCGATTTATACAGAAGATCATAAAGCCGTGATTGATTTTTCAAAATGCAATGACTGCCTGGCATGTGAAGCAGCCTGCCCTGCAAATATTTTTGAACAGTTTGGTAAGCATATGAGTGTTGATGAAGTCATTCAGGAAGTACTCAAAGATCAGGCTTTTTACATCCGGTCAGGTGGTGGTCTCACATTAAGTGGTGGAGAACCCCTGCTTCAAGCAGATTTTGCTGGCGCACTTTTAAAGGCAGCCCGAGCGGAGGGATTGGAAACAGCTATTGAAACTTGTGGATTTGCACCGTGGGAAAACATTGAAAAAGTTTTTCCTTGGCTGGATTTTGTTCATTTTGATATTAAGTCCATGAATGATGAAAAACATATTGCTTATACGGGTCAAAGCAATCAGTTGATTCTGGAAAACTTTGAAAAAATATGTCATACCTATACGGATGTGCCCATTTTAGTACGAACACCAGTAATTCCGGGTTTTAATGACACAGTAGAGGACATTCAGGCGATTGCCGATCACATTCAAAAAGTTGCTGCTGGTCAAGCAAATGTTAATTATGAATTGCTTCCATTTCATTGCTTGGCAGATTCAAAATATACTTCGATTGGCCAAACCTATGCGTACCATGATTATAAAAATATGGAGAAGAGCGTGGTTCAATCGCTTATCGATCATGTCAACTTCTCAAAGGAAATCATTTTAAAATAATAATTCTCAACAAGCAGGGGACGACCTGATGTTGCGCGGCGTTCCTTGTTTTTTGTTGACAAAAAGTAACATGTTAGACAGGTTATAAAAAGGAGATGATGATAATGTCAGAAACCGCGAAAGGCATGAGCAAGGCGGAGATGATCAAATGGCTGGTAACCATAGGTATTGCAGTTGTTCTGGCGTTGATTCCATGCAATGATATATATACTGTTCCTATCAAACAGTTTTGTGTTATTACAATTTTCTTTTTGTTGGTTATTGCATTTGAGTTTTTCGATAATATGATCCCAGCCATATTGATGCCAACATGTTGGGCACTGATTGGTGTGTCAGATTGGAACACCGCTTTTTCTGGATTTACCAATTCCACTGTATTTATGATTTTTGGTGCCTTTGTCTTTGCAAATATTTTGCAGGACACCGGTCTTTTGAAGCGTATCGCCTTTTTATGTATTTATCGCTTGGGGGGCAATTTCCGGGGATTAATGATAGGCATTTTTGTTGCTGGTGTGGTACTAAGTTTTATCACTTTTGGTAATGCTTATGTCATTATGGGTACCATCACCTTAGGCATTTGTGCAGCATTGGGATTAAAACCAGGAAAGACCAGTTCTGCCTTAATGATGATGGTTATTTTGGGAACACTTTCTGTACGCGTGTTCACATACTCGCCAGCATTGTTTGAAATGCTTTCTGCGCAAGCGCAGATTGTTATTGGACCAGATTTTGATCTAACACTTTCCAGTGCTTTGATGCATCAATGGCCTATTGCCATTGTTTGTGTACTAATGGTATTTATTTTTATTAGAATGTATCGCCCTGAAGAAGATTTGGTTGGCGGCAAAGAACATGTAAAAAAAGAATTGGATCGTATGGGGTCGCTTTCGTTGCGCGAAAAGAAAGCGCTTGTTATGCTGATGCTGCTTCTGATTTATTTGTTGACCAACCCAATTCATGGCTGGGACAGTCAGTGGGGATTTTTGATTATTCCGTTTTTGTGCTTTTTCCCTGGTTTGCGTGTGGCTGAAGCAAGGAACACGATCAAAAAAGTCAATTATAGCATGATCTTTTTCATGGCCTCCTGCATCAGTATCGGTGGTGTGGCAACGTCACTGGGAATTGGTAAGGTCATTGCTTCGCTGTGCTTGCCAATTTTCTCGAATGTTGGAAGCTATACGCAATTAATTTTAATCTGGCTTTTAACCTTTGCGTTGAATTTTGTCATGACGCCGTTGGCGATTATGAGTACAATCACTGTTCCAGTTTGCGAAATTGCACTGAGCTTGAATATTGATCCGACTGTATACACATATGCTATTTTGCATGGCTGTGAAGCCATTTTATTCCCATATGAATATGTGGCATATCTGGTTGTCTATTCCTTCGGAATGATGACGATGAAAGAATTTATTAAGATGAATGCCATTCGTGTTGTCATTGCGCTTATAGGTTTTGGTGTATTATGTATTCCTTATTGGTCGTTGATCGGTTTGATGTAATTTTAAAATGGAGGAAAAAACGATGAAATTAAAAGATAAAATTGCACTGGTCACTGGAGGAAATGGTGGTATTGGTGCTGCTATTGTGAAGGCATTTTTGCAGGAAGGCGCAAAAGTTGCTTTTTGTGGGCGTAATGAAGCGAAAATCGCAGCAGCAGAAAATGATTATCGCGCATTGGGTGGTGAGGTGTTGGCTATTCAATGTGACGTCACCAAAAGCGACGAGGTTAAGAAAATGTTTTCAAAGGTCGTGGATCATTTTGGCTCCTTAGATATTTTAGTCAACAATGCTGGCGCGCCGCGTCGTGTACCAGAAGACCGCAATCGGTATTTAGAAATTACAACGATGCCAGGTGTGAATTATTCCTTGGGAATCACACGCAACATGAGTGACGAGGAATGGGAAAACAGCATCCAAGCAAATTTAAACAGTGTATTTTACTGCACGCGCGAAGCACTGAATATTATGGAGCCTAAGAACTATGGCAGAATCATCAACATTGTGTCTATGGCTGGTGTGAGCAATAAAAGTCCGCATAGCCCTAATTATTCAGCAGCGAAAGGCGGTGTTGTCGCTTTCACGCGCAGCTTGGCGGTGGAAGTGGGCGCGTCGAATGTTTTAGTAAATTGTATTGCGCCAAGTCTTGTGAGCAGCTATTATATGAAGTCTTTCGCTGAAAAAGATCCTGACATGGCTGCACGGTTGGTCATGGGTATTCCGCTTAAACGGATGTCGACGCCGGAAGAACAGGCGGCTGTGGTTACATTTTTGGCTTCTGATGATGCAAGCTACATCAATGGACAGTGCATCAATGTCAATGGCGGGATGTTTTAAAAGAAAAATAAAAGGAAGCGTTAATATACAACGCTTCCTTTTTGTATGCTGTAAATTTGTACGCCTGATAGATTGTTAGCAAATCGGGCTCATTGTTTTGTGTCTTCTTCATGTGGCGTTTCGATGACTTCTACTTTTTTGCGAATCTTATCGTCGACGTCTTTGAAGAGCACCGATTGTGGACGATTAGGGTCGAACTTGGTTGGATCGCCAGGGAACGCCTGATGGCGGTTGGCAAAGGCTTCCATGCTGCCAACGTCGTCAAGAATTTCACCGACGCTGGTTGCAGCGTCTACAATGGATTCAACAGGTGTTTTCAGTGGTTTAGAATTTGGGTCCTTAATGACTTCGACTTTGTCTGGTGTTTCAATGACAGTGGTGTCTTTACGAATTTTGTCGTCCACTTCTTTGAAAAGCACCGACTGTGGACGATTTGGATCGAACTTGGTTGGATCGCCAGGGAAGGCCTGGTGTCTGTTTGCATAGGCCTGCATGCTGCCAGCGCTGTCAAGAATGTCGCCAACAGCGCCTGCGGCCTGTGTGATGGCATTGACGGTGGCAGCGCCAGGCGTTGGTTTCATTGGTTCATCGTTAAGCACTTCGTCGTACATTGGAGGAATATGAACACGATATTCTTCAATAGCATCGGAGCAGGTTGGATTGTTTTTGCAGTTGGCGTAGGATTCCAGACCTTCGGTCTGCTTGATGATGTTGCGCACTTCACTGAAGAAGCCTAGAATGTCGTGCTTCACAATGTCTGCAGCATGTTTGAGCGCTGTTTTGTTTTGGGGTTCGCGGAATTTGTTGACAGTAAGTTTTGAGCGGCGGACGCCTTCGCGCACTTTTTCTTTTGCTGCTTGGCTGCGGTGATTGTTTTCGTGATTGGCCATAATCATATCCCCTTTCTGTGTAAGACAACAAATGATAGTGTTCATCATTCATAATAAAGAAGGACGAACAATATCTTTTATAGATTCTCTTATTTTGAATTATATCAGGCGTGTGGTAGAGAAACAAGCTGGAATGCGCAATTATTGCAAAAATTCGTACTAATTTTCAGTCACGGTTGTTGGGCCGTTGCTGGTTATAGGATGGTGGATAATGATTGAACATCGTTAAAAATTGTTGGCGCATGGATGGGAGAGAGCCAGTGGCAATGCTGAAAAATCCAAGTCGACAGGGGCATCGTTTCATTGACGAAAAGCCTGCTAATTGCTATACTTAAACTGGCTTGGTGGGTGTCTCACAGAGAGATATTCCATCGCTTTCGAGGCATTTATGAGGAAATGGAGAGAGTGGAAAATGAAGGACAAGATCCGCTTGTATGGGTTCAACAACCTGACGAAATCTCTAAGTTTTAATATTTACGATGTTTGTTATGCGCGCACAGTTCGTGAACAACGTGACTATGTGGCGTATATTGATGAGCAGTACAATTCGGACCGTCTTACGGAGATTCTTGTCAATGTCACCGACATGATCGGCGCCAATGTGCTGAACATCGCTCACCAAGATTATGAGCCACAGGGTGCAAGTGTGACCTTGCTGATTGCTGAAGGTTCCATGGTTCCGTCGCCAAAAAGCGACACCGTTGTGGGGCATTTGGACAAAAGCCATGTCACGGTGCACACCTATCCAGAATATCATCCTGAAAATGCCATTGCTACCTTTCGGGTGGACATTGATGTGGCAACCTGCGGCGAAATTTCGCCATTGCAAACCTTGGATTATCTGATTGGGAGTTTTGATTCTGATATTATTACGATGGATTATCGTATACGCGGTTTTACGCGTGATGTTGATGGCAAGAAGGTGTTCAATGATCATCCGATGACGTCGATTCAAGATTTTATCGATGATAAGACGTTGAAACGCTACGATGCAGTTGATATTAATATTTACCAAGCCAATATTTATCATACAAAGATGTTAATTAAGGACATTGATTTACAAAACTATCTGTTCAATACAGATGCTTACGAATTGCTGCCGCAGAAACGTCTCGAGATTACGCAGAACCTGCGTCGTGAAATGATCGAGATCTTTAGTGGCTGCAATGTTTACTGAGAAAGGAAGGATGACAAGGTGAATCAAGATCGCATGCCGATTTTGGACGCGCTGGAAGATTTTAAAAGTCAGCGTATTGTTCCCTTTGATGTACCTGGTCATAAGCGCGGCAAAGGCAATAAAGAACTCGCTGCATTCCTTGGAGAGGCCTGTGTATCCATCGATGTCAATTCGATGAAATGCCTGGATAATCTCTGCCATCCAATCAGTGTGATTCGAGAAGCAGAAATGCTTGCCGCCGACGCTTTTGAAGCCCAGGCGGCTTTTTTGATGGTTGGTGGGACCACCTCTGCTGTACAGGCGATGATTCTTTCGGTGGTGTCGCCGGGGGATCAGATCATTCTGCCGCGTAACGTGCACCGCAGCGTCATCAATGCGCTGGTGTTGGTGGATGCCGAACCGATTTACATCAATCCGCAGATGGACCAGCGCCTGGGGATTTCTTTGGGCATGAAGGTGGAAGATGTGAAAGCCACGATTGAGGCTCATCCAAACGCCAAGGCTGTGCTTGTGAACAATCCAACGTATTATGGCATTTGTTCCAATTTGGAAGCCATTGTGGAGATTGCACATGCCCACGGCATGAAGGTGCTGGCCGATGAAGCCCATGGTACCCATTTCTATTTTGGCGAAGGTCTGCCAAAGGCGGCCATGCATGTTGGCGCTGACATGGCAGCGGTAAGCATGCATAAAAGCGGTGGTTCCCTGACACAGAGCTCGATTTTGCTTTTGGGGCCGAATATGAATGCCGACTATGTGCGCCAGATCATCAACTTGACACAAACGACGAGTGGTTCTTATCTGCTATTATCCAGCTTGGATATTTCACGCCGCAATTTGGCGCTGCGTGGCACAGAAACCTTTGCACGTGTGTTGGATATGGCAGAGTATGCACGTAAAGAGATCAATGCCATCGGTGACTATTGGGCCTATGGTTACGATCTTATTGATGGCGACAGTGTCTATGATTTTGACCGTACGAAGCTCTCGGTGAATACCCTTGCCCTTGGCCTCGCTGGTATTGAAGTGTACGATCTTTTGCGTGACGAATACGACATTCAAGTTGAGCTTGGTGATCTTGCCAACTTCCTGGCCTATATTTCCATCGGCGACCGTCCAGCGGATATTGAGCGCTTGGTGAGCGCTTTGCAGGAAATTCGCCGTCGTTTTAAAAAGCCTGCAATGAATATGTTTGAACAGGAATACATCAATCCGATCGTGAAGATGACGCCGCACGAAGCGTTCTATGCACCAAAGAAGTCATTGCTTTTGGAAAATTGTGTGGGTCATGTGTGCTCTGAGTTTGTCATGATCTATCCACCAGGCATTCCAATTCTTTCGCCAGGCGAACTGGTGACCCAGGAGATTGTGGAGTATATCCGTTATGCCAAGCAGAAAGGCTGCAGCATGCTTGGGCCGGAAGACATGGGCGTGAACCGTCTCAACGTCATTGACTAAAGGAGGACTAGTATGGAACTTTGGTATACAGAAGCCCATTCTAAAGATGTGAAGTTCTCGATTAAGTTTGATCGGCAACTTTATACAGAACAGAGTGAGTTTCAGCGCATCGATGTGTTTGAAAGCAAAGAGTTCGGACGCTTTCTCACTTTAGATGGCATCATGATGCTGACCGAGAAGGACGAGTTTATCTATCATGAAATGATTGTGCATGTGCCTATGGCGGTGCATCCAAATCCTCGCAAGGTCTTGGTGATTGGTGCTGGCGATGGCGGCTGCCTGCGTGAATTGACCCGCTATCCAGAAGTGGAGCACATTGATGTGGTTGAAATCGATGAGCGTGTCATCGCGGTTTGCCGGGAATGGCTGCCAAAGACGGCCTGCGGCTTTGACGATCCACGTGTGCATATCCACATTGCCGATGGGCTGAAATATGTGCGCAAGTGTGTGGATGAGTATGACCTCATCATTGTTGACTCCACCGATCCTTTTGGCCCTGGCGAAGGCTTGTTTACAAAAGAATTTTACGGCAACTGCTTCAAAGCGCTCCATGATGACGGCATCATGGTAAATCAGCATGAAAGCCCGTTCTATAAAGAAGATGCGCGCGCCATGCAGCGAGCCCACAAACGCATTGTTGAAAGCTTCGAACTGAGCCGTGTGTATCAGGCGCATATCCCAACCTATCCATCCGGGCATTGGTTGTTTGGTTTTGCATCCAAGAAGTACCATCCAGTGAAAGACCTTGATGCACGCCGTTGGAATGCGCGCGGATTGCAGACACGCTATTACAATACAAACCTGCACCGTGGCAGTTTCTATCTGCCAAACTATGTACAGGATTTGCTTGAGAATGTAGAACCAGAGGAAGACGATGAAATCTAATATCCAAACTTTTATCGCTGCAGAAGCAGCTTTTGACGACGCACGCGCGGTAATTTTTGGTGCGCCTTTTGATGGCACCACCTCGTTCCGCCCAGGAACCCGCTTTGGTCCACAGGCTATCCGCGCGGAAAGTGATGGCATTGAAACCTATAGCCCTTATCAGAACAAAGATCTGGAAGACATTGCCGTATTTGACAGCGGCGATTTGCTCCTGCCTTTTGGCAACACCGAAGCCGTGCTGTCTATGATCGAAGCACGCACTCAGGAGATTCTGGATGCCGGCAAAATGCCGGTCATGCTCGGCGGTGAACATTTGGTGACGCTGGGCGCGGTGCGTGCCATGGTGAAAAAATATCCAGATCTGCATATCATCCACTTTGATGCGCATGCCGACTTGCGTGACGACTATCTCGGCGAACGCCTGTCCCATGCGACGGTGCTGCGACGCAGCTGGGATCTTGTGGGCGATGGCCGCATTCATCAATTTGGTATTCGTTCCGGTGAGCGCAGCGAATTTGAGTTTGCGCTTGAACACACCGATTTTCATCCGTTTAATGTAAAAGATGTGCTCGATGTTGTCCTGGCCCTTGGCGACAAGGTGCCTGTGTATGTGACGCTGGACCTCGATGTGTTGGACCCATCGCTGTTCTGCGGCACCGGTACACCAGAAGCCGGCGGCATTTTCTTCCAGGATTTGGAAGAAGCTTTGCTGGCGCTGGAAGCACTGAACGTGGTGGGCTTTGATATGAACGAGCTTTCACCACATTATGACGCCTCGGGCGTCTCAACTGCTGTTGCGTGCAAGGTATTGCGGGAAATGCTGCTTGCCTATGTAAAATAAATGGTTGTATCTACTGTATTTTTTAAGGAGGGACTTTAAATTGGGAAAAGCTTTAGTAATTGGTTGTGGTGGTGTCGCTTCTGTAGCGATCCACAAAATGTGTCAGAACAGTGATGTCTTTGAAGAAGTGATGATCGCGAGCCGTACCAAGAGCAAGTGCGACGAGCTGGCTGCCAAACTCGCCGGCGGCAAAACCAAACTGCACACCGCTCAGCTCGATGCAGACAAAACGGAAGACATCATTGCGCTGATCAACGAATTCCAGCCAGATGTTGTTGTCAACCTGGCGCTGCCTTATCAGGATCTCACCATCATGGATGCTTGCCTGGCAACCAAGACCGACTATGTCGACACGGCCAACTACGAACCAGAAGACACTGCCAAGTTTGAATACAAATGGCAGTGGGCGTACCGCGAACGTTTCGAAGAAGCTGGCATCACTGCACTTTTGGGCAGTGGTTTCGACCCAGGGGTTACCAGTGTATTCGCTGCTTATGCCCTGAAGCATGAATTCGATGAAATCAACTACATCGATATTCTCGACTGCAACGGCGGTGACCATGGCTATCCATTTGCTACCAACTTCAACCCTGAAATCAACATTCGTGAAGTATCTGCCAAAGGCAGCTATTGGGAAGATGGTCATTGGGTAGAAACTGAACCAATGGAAATCAAGCGTGTCTACAATTTCCCACAGGTTGGTGAAAAAGACATGTATCTGCTGCACCACGAAGAAATCGAATCCCTGGCGCTGAACATTCCTGGCATCAAGCGCATTCGCTTTTTCATGACCTTCGGCGAAAGCTATCTGACACACCTGCGCTGCCTCGAAAACGTTGGCATGACCTCCATCGAACCAATCGAATTTGAAGGCTAGCAGATTGTTCCATTGCAGTTCCTCAAAGCTGTATTGCCAGATCCTGCCAGCCTTGGTCCTCGCACTGTCGGCAAGACCAACATCGGCTGCATCTTCCGCGGCAAAAAAGACGGCAAAGAAAAGACCTACCAGCTCTACAATGTTTGCGACCATCAGGAATGCTACAAAGAAGTTGGCAGCCAGGCTGTTAGTTACACCACCGGTGTGCCAGCCATGATTGGTGCTATGCTTTTGATGACCGGCGTTTGGAAAGGCCCTGGCGTTAAGAACATTGAAGAATTCGATCCAGATCCATTCATGGATGCATTGAACAAATGGGGCCTGCCTTGGATTGAAGAACGCAATCCGGTATTGGTAGACTAATATGACGTGGCCAGTATTACAGGGGGTGCAAACCCCCTATTTTGTTATTGATGAAGACATTCTTGATACCAATCTGCAGATTTTAAAGTATGTGATGGATGAAAGCGGTGCGCGCATTTTGTTGGCGCAGAAAGCGTTCAGTGTGTATCAGTGCTATCCACAGATTCGGGAGGTGCTCTGCGGCTCCACTGCCAGCGGCCTGCATGAAGCGCGCCTCGGCAAAGAAGAAATGGGCGGCGAAACCCATGTGTTCTGTCCGGCTTATCAGGACTACTGGTTTGACGATCTTTTGCAGGTTGCTGACCACCTGGTGTTCAACAGCCTCGGTCAATGGCAGCATTTCCGCGATCGTGCGCTGGCTGCTGGCAAAAGCTGCGGCTTGCGCATCAATCCGATGCACTCCACCCAGGACCATGCCATCTATGACCCATGCACCGAAGGTTCCCGCTTTGGCATTTTGCGTGCCGATCTGGAGGGTGTGGACCTCACCGGCATCGACGGGCTGCATTTTCACACGCTCTGCGAGCAGAACGTGGACGCCCTCGTGGAAACCCTGGACGTGGTGGAACGTGACTTCGGCGATTTGCTGCACCAGATGAAGTGGCTCAACCTTGGCGGCGGCCATCACATCACGCGTTTGGATTACGATGTGGACACCCTCATTGCCACAGTGCGCCGTCTGCGTGAGACCTACGACGTTGAAGTTTACCTCGAGCCTGGCGAAGCCGTCGTGCTCAACGCTGGCTATTTGGTGACGTCGGTGGTGGATCTCGTGCACAACGGCATGGACATCGCCATTGTCGATGCTTCTGCGGCCTGCCATATGCCGGACGTCATCGAAATGCCATACCGCCCACCGCTTGAAAACAGCGGCGAAAGTGGCGAACTGGCCCACACTTACCGCCTTGGCGGGCCAACCTGCCTGGCAGGCGATGTCATCGGCGACTATTCCTTTGCCAAGCCGCTTTCTATTGGGGATAAGCTGGTTTTTGACGACATGGCACTCTATACCATGGTCAAAACCAACACCTTCAACGGCATGCCGCTGCCGAGCATTTATCGTGGCAGCGCCGGTCACTGGCAGCTTGTGCGCAGCTTTGGTTACGACGATTTCAAGAGCAGATTGTAAAAGTAAGGTAAGGTGATCGCGGATGGCAAACGATGCGACCCAGTTTTATCAGATACGCGGCCTGCGTGCAGAAGAAACACCGCTGCTGGAAAACTTCCTCTACGAGGCCATCTTCATTCCGGAAGGCGTTGCACCGCCGCCGTGCAGTGTTGTCCGCGATTCGTCTCTTTCGTGCTACATCGATGCCTTTGGCAGCGGCGCCTGCGACCACGCGCTGGTGGCAGTGCTCCAAGATGGCACAGTCGCAGGTGCTGTCTGGACGCGACTGCTTGCTGATCGCTCACCGCTCGCCGGCGACGTGCCGACGCTGGCAATTGCTGTATTGCCGGCTTACCGCAGCCGAGGCATCGGCACCGCGCTGCTCCATGCCATGCTCAAAGAACTCGCCAGCCACGGCTGGCAGCAGGTCGCACTTTCCGTGCAGAAAGCCAATCCTGCCCTGCGCCTTTACCAACGCACAGGTTTCAACATCGTCAAGGACAATGGTGAAGAACTTGTGATGGTTTGCGAAACGAAATCATGCAATGAAATGACAAACGACCAATGATCGGCGATCATTGGTCGTTTTATTTTGTGAAGCTATGGATGAATCAATGTCACGTATTTGCGCTATAATAAAAAGAAAATACATTGGAGGTCTTATCATGTCGACCGTCATTTCATGTAAATCCTTTCCAGCGTTTGCCCGCTATCTGCAAAACGAAGAACGCAGCGCTGGCACAGTGGAAAATTATCTGCGCGCCCTCCGTGCCTTCGTTTCCTGGCAGGCAGGTGCGCCGGTTGACAAAACTGCCATCAGCCGCTGGAAAGAGCATCTCCTGGAAGCTGGCTATGCGCCGGTCACCATCAATGCCATGCTGGCAGCCGTTCACAGCTACCTGCATTTTCGTGGCTGGGACCAGTTTCGTGTGCACTACCTGCGCGTGCAGCGGCGCCTTTTTCGCGATGCTGGGCGCGAGCTCAGTCGCAGCGACTATGAAAAAC
>JAXJBF010000075.1:0-3220 GCA_036303105.1 Peptococcaceae bacterium
CCTCTACGCCGTCGACCGCAACGGCACCCTGCTCACCAACCAAACCGTCGGTGCCTACACCGCCGCAGCCAACGGCGTGCTCTCGCAGACAGCCAGCAGCATGGCTGGCAGCGTGCCCTACATCAGCCAGCTTGACGGCATCAACGCCGAAATGGGCTGCGAGCCCATCTCCGCCCTCATGGGCCTGCAGGGCAAAGGCTTCGCCACCAACGTCAGCGCCAGCGATTTCCTGAACAACCTGCCCTACTCCTCATCCAATCCAGCCTATGGCTTTGTCGGCTCGCCGTACTACAGCGACGGCCGCTACAGCTCCATCGATCCAGCACCGCTGGCCGCCTACTGCAACAGCTACTGCGGCGGCGCCGAAGTCTGCGAAGACATCAGCGGCTACTCGGTGGAAGATGTGCGCCGCGAACTGCTCGCCGGCAACTACATCGTCGCTTATCAAACGTTCTCCTGGGCGTCCGTGCGCTATGCCAACTTCTACATCGACGGCATCCTCACGCCAAAAGTCGCCAACAACCACGTGCGGCTCATCTATGGCTACGATCCAGAACGCGGCTATCTTGTCAGCGACCCCTACAACTCCAGCTGTCCATGGCAAACCTACCAATACTGGATTGACGCTGCCAGCTTCGACTACTGCTGGAACCAGCGCAAAATGGGCATGGTCATCCGCTGAACGCTTTCTCACACGCTTTTCTTTCCTTAGAAAAGCGTGTTTTTTTATTGCCCGCTCCTGTCATCTTCGCTACAATAATATTAACAAATAATGACAAAGGAGAGACCCGCTATGACATCCACTCACAAACGCCTGACCGCAGGCATCACGGCGCTCTGTCTGTCGCTGACACTGACAGCATGGCCAGCGTTCGCTGCCGACAACACCAGCGACACCACCGGCAGCGCCGTCGTCACCGATGCCGGCAACACCGACACCCCGCTGCCTGACGATCCCGACCTTTCCCAGCCAGAAGAAACGCCTGACACCCCAGAGACCGACACGCCCGACAGCACCGTAACCGTGGCGCTCACCAAAGACCACGTGCGCTACCTCGGCGGTTATGAAGACCGCAGCGTGCGCCCGGAACGCCAGGTCACCCGCGCTGAAGCCGCCGCCATCATTTACCGCCTGCTCGAAAATCCAGAAAGCGGCACTGGCACCTGCTCCTACACCGACGTCAACGACGGAGACTGGTTCGCCGCCGATGTGCGCGCCCTCTGCCGCCTCGGCCTCTTTGACGACGGCACCGCCTTCCGGCCAAACGACGCCATCACCCGTGCAGAAATGGTCGACCTGCTCGTGCGCCTGGCGCCAGAAACCCGCGCCACCGCCTCCTTCAGCGACGTGCCTGCGGACTACTGGGCCGCCAAGCAAATCGCCATCGCCGCCAGCCTGGGCTGGGTCGGCGGTTATGAAGACGGCACCTTCCGCCCTGAAAACGGCCTCACCCGCGCCGAAGCCTGCTCCATCATCAACCGCGTCACCGCGCGCAGCGGCGACAGCGCACAGGCTCAGAAACTCATGGGCCTCGGCCTCTACACCGACATCACCAACACCCACTGGGCCGCTGTCACCATTGCCGAAGCCTCCGTCGCCCACGAACAGACCAGCAGCGGCAGCGGTGAAACCTGGAGCGGCATCAACCTCGCCGACTACACCTTCACCCCGGGCGTGCACAACATCGCCGGTCAGCTTTACAGCGTCGACCGCTACGGCAAACTCGCCCTCAACAAAGCCGTCGGCGCCTACTGGGCCGATGCCAACGGCGTCCTCACCCAGACAGCCAGCGCCTACCAGGTCGGCTACGTGCCCTACATCAGCCAGATCGACGGCATCTATGCCTGGGTCGGCTGCGAACCCGTCAGCGCCCTCATGGGGCTTAAAGCCCTCGGCTATGCACAGGATGTCTCAGTGACCACCTACCTCAACAACCTGCCATTCTCCTCCTCCAACCCAGAGTGGGGCTTTGTCGGTTCGCCATACGTGGTCAACAATTCCCTGCGCACCACCATCTATCCGGCGGCCCTTGCCAACTACTGCAACAGCTACACCAACGGTGCCAGCGTCTGCGCCGACTTCCGCGGCGCCTCTGTAGAAGAACTGCGTCAGGAACTGCTCGCCGGCAACATGGTCGTCGCTTACGAAACCCTCTGGTGGGAACAGCCACGCTACCGCAACTACTGGATCGACGGCCAGCTGCAAAGCCTGGTTTACAACAACCACGCCATCCTCGTCTACGGCTACGACCCAGCGCGCGGCTACCTCGTCAGCGATCCTTACAACTACTACAACCGCGGCCAAACCTACCAATACTGGGAAAACGCCGCCACCTTTGACAACATCTGGAACCAGCGCAAAGTCGGCATGGTCATGCGCTGAGACAATACCACAGCAAACTAAACATAAATAAAAACGACGGTCAAAAGACCGTCGTTTTTATTTATGTTTAGTTTGCCAAGTAACGCTCGAGCACTGCGGCCACCTGTGCTCTTGTAGAAAGGCCTTGTGGCTGCAAGGTGTCTATGGTCATGCCCGAGATCAAGCCTTGCTCCACAGCCCATGCAACAGACTCTTTCGCCCAGTCGCTGACGCTGTTGGCGTCGGTGTAGTGGGCGAGGCTGCTACTGGCAGTGACATCGAGGCCCTTGTACTGTGCATAGTTGCGCAGGATGGCGGCCATTTGCTCGCGGGTGATGGCGGCGTTTGGCTGGAAGGTGCCGTCGTCAAAGCCGTTGACGACGCCGACGGATGCGGCCCAGTTCACAGCCTGAGCGTACCAGTCGCCGTCGGCCACGTCGGTGAAGTCACCAGCGCTGGCTTGCGGGCTGCCTTCCAGACGATGGAGCACGGCCACGAGCATGGCACGGCTGAGGCTGGTGTTCGGTTCAAAGGTCGTCGCCGAGGTGCCGGTCATCAGGCCCTGGCTGTAGACATAGCACACAGGATCGTAGAACCAGTCGCCCGCGCGCACGTCGGTGAATGGCAGGGGCACGATGCCATGGTTGTGGTCGTCGATGACGATCGCATACTGGCTGGCGTGATTGAATGGCAGGCTGACACTGCCATCGCTGCCAATTGGCGCCGCTGTTTCAAAGGTCATGGCGTTGGCATCTTCATTGAAATAATAGAGATTCGCCCAGAGACCGGCGTTCTCTGCGCCCAGTGGGGCGGTGAGGGTCATGGTGAAGCCAAAGGCGCCGTCGTGGGCCAGGGTGA
>JAXJBF010000076.1:0-11526 GCA_036303105.1 Peptococcaceae bacterium
AGATTGCTGCGAGTGGAAGATACTGATGATGAAGGGCCCGTGTTAATCGTTGACGGAGCGGACATGATGGATGGCACCCCCATTTATGATATTAAACCATATTTGCCATTCACAGACAGTCATCCCAATGCACGTGCAGGATTTGCAGAAAAAGTGGTAGATGCACAGCTTGCTGTTGACTTTCCGCAGCCTTTACTTGAAAAAATGCCGCAGTATTTACGTACTGGTGCAGTGGCCATGCTTGCTCAGAATCCAATTCCACACTATCAAAAAAATCCTGACCGTATCTATGGTATTGCATTTGGTGGATATGACATTCGCTTTCGAGTGATCAATGATGTTGCGACAGTTGAAGAAGTGGTTGAACTTTGAAGTTAAGATTACGCATAGGAATTTGTTAAAACTTTATTGACATGTTCTGAAATTAAGCTATACTATACAGCGAAAGCTATTACACAACAGGATGGAGGGGGAGAGCAATGGTTTTTGATCAAGTAAAAGAAAGTCTTGCCGATATCTTGAGCTGTGATGCAGAAAAGATCGATATGGATACCGACCTCGTGCGTGATCTCGGTGTGGATTCTATCGATACCGTCGAACTCATCATGGCTGTGGAAGAGACTTATGACATTTCAATTTCTGATAAAGAAGCCCAGGAACTTAAAACAGTTGCAGATGTCGTTGAATTTATCGAAGATCACCTTGACGAGTAAAAATAGTGCGCGAAATAGCGCAACTATTTCGACTATGGATTTGTTGAACAATTCGGTTTGAATAATGCAAGAAGTTGTAGTATGATATAAATATAAAGTATCCTAGATACTACCACTTCAAAGGAGAGAATCAATCAATGAGTGACATTTGGGAAACACTTGAAGCACGCATTAAAGGTAAAAACCTTACCATCGTATTTCCAGAAGGTGAAGATGTCCGCATCCTTGGTGCTGTCGCACGCCACCATAAAGATGGACTGATTGTACCAATTTTGCTTGGCAATCCTGAAAAAGTTCAGGCAGTAGCAAAAGAAAATGGTATTGACATTGAAGGCGTACAGATCATCGATCCAGACAACTATGCAGAATATGACGATATGGTTGCTAAATTTGTTGAACGCCGCAAAGGCAAAGCGACTGAAGAAAAGGCACGCGTACAGCTGCGCGACCCTAACTACTTCGGTACTATGCTGATTTATCTCGGCAAAGCCGATGGTATGGTTAGCGGTGCTTGCCACTCCACTGGGGACACCGTACGTCCAGCACTTCAGATTGTAAAGATGAAACCAGGTTGCTCTCGTGTGAGCGGTGCAATGGTTATGCTGAAAGGCGACGAACGTTATCTTTTCAGTGATATTGCTATTAACATCACTGTTGATGCACAGGCAATGGGTGAAATTGCCGTTGAAAGTGCAAAGACTGCAAAAACCTTCGACATTGATCCAAAGGTTGCACTTTTGAGCTTCTCCACCAAAGGTTCTGCTGTTTCCCCTGAAAGCGAAAAAGTTGCAGAAGCAACGAAAATTGCACAGGAACTGGCTCCAGAACTTCCAATTGATGGTGAACTTCAGTTCGACGCTGCATTTGTTGCCAGCGTTGGTGAACGTAAAGCTCCAGGCTCCAAAGTTGCTGGTCATGCCAACACCTTTATTTTCCCAAGCTTGGAAGCTGGTAACATTGGTTACAAGATTGCACAGCGCTTTGGTGGTTATGAAGCCATCGGGCCTATTCTTCAGGGCCTTGCAAAGCCAATCAACGACCTTTCCCGCGGCTGCGATGAAGAAGATGCATATAAGCTTGCTATCATCACTGCTGCACAGGCAGTTGCTGAATAATTTTGTAAGTGTATAAAGAAACGCTCTGTGTGTTAAGGCATACAGAGCGTTTTTTTGCGGCAATGAATAAAGAAAAAACTGCTGATATCCTCTTGCAAAAATAAGGATGTTCTGATAGAATATATTGCTGTAATCCCTGCTCTGCAAAGCAGAGCCGTTAGTCCGGGGGGAGGAGGTGCAAAGAAATGCGCGATTATGAACTTCTTTATATCATTAAGACGGAATTAAGCGAAGAACAGACTCAGGCTGTTATCGACCGTTATGTTGGCATTCTCGAAGGTGAAGGTGCTACCGTAGAAAAGGTTGATAAATGGGGCAAGAGAAAGCTCGCTTACACCATCGACAAGAAGTATACCGATGGTTTCTACGTTTTAGTGAACTTCAAAGGCGAAGCTAACGCCGTTGACGAAGCAGATCGTTTGATGAAGATCGACGAAAATCTTCTTCGCCACATGATCACCCGTGTCGACGAATAATTTCTCGTCAAAAAGAAAGAGGGCCTAGAGCATGAATAAAGTTATTTTAATCGGTCGTTTAACTGCAGATCCAGAGCTCCGCTATACACCAAATGGTGCGGCAGTGTGCAGTTTCCGAATTGCTGTTGATCGTCCGTTTAATTCGCAGAGTGGTGAACGTGGTGCTGATTTCATCAACATTGTTGTATGGAATAAAGCTGCGGAAAACACTGCTAAGTATATGAGCAAAGGCCGTCAGATCGCTGTAGAGGGTCGCCTGCAGATCCGTAGTTATGATGGTAACGATGGTCAACGCCGTTGGGTTACCGAGGTTGTTGCTGACCGTGTCGAATTCCTAGGCGGTGGCGGCAACGCCAATAATGGTGGAGACAGTTATGGCGGCAATTACGGTGGTCAAAACCAAAACTATCAACATCAAAACGATCAATTCACTCAGGCAGCGCCAAGTGATCATTCTCTTGGTTCCTTCGGTACTGAAGTTAGCTTCAGTGACGATGATCTGCCGTTTTAAGTGAGAAAGGAGTTTTTACCATGGCAAGAAGAGAACGTAACAGACGTTCACGCAAGAAAGTTTGCCAGTTCTGTGTCGATAAAGTTGAACACATCGATTACAAAGACACGAACCGTCTGAAAAAATACATGACCGAACGTGGTAAGATTCTTCCACGCCGCATCACCGGCAACTGCGCAAAGCATCAGCGCGCACTGACCGTTGCTATTAAGCGTGCAAGAACCATGGCATTGCTGCCATACACCAACGACTGATCAGTCATAAAAAAGCAAGAACCTTGTTCTGTTTGGAACAAGGTTCTTTTTTTATACGTGTTTGTTCTAATAGAAGGGTGCACCGTGCTAAATGTTCTCTTGTCAGATGGTTGAGTTGAGAAAGGCCGAAAATGAGACTGTGTCGTGCGCCTCCTGAATTTGTTTTGGCACTCATACGAACATTTTTAGGAGGTACTATGATTATGAAACCATTGATGATACAAGATGGCATTGTTATGAACACAGCAATCAATAATATTCCGTTTGAAAAACAAATTATTTGTGCACGGGGATGTATACCAAATGTACGTACACAGATTCCACTGGATTGGCCTATTGGTTTGACGATTCATGACAGCATGGGCAGCGCGCTGGAATGGGCGAATAAACTGCAATACATTGAAAATAATGAGATAACACTTGCAGGTGCACATTTTTTCGTTGACGCGCAACATATTGTTCAAACGTTGCCTGTGGATGAGGTGAGTTGGCAAGCAGGAGATGATGCCGGTGAGGGTAATCATGCAACGATTGGGATAGTCATTTGTGGAGATCACGCTTATGAACAAGCAGAGCAAAATGCTATATGCTTATGTGCTGCACTAATGAAGACCTTTGGTTTAAAAGAATTGTTTACTCACGAAATGTGGTCAGGCGTGTATTGTCCAAGCAAAATATTGGAACGTCCAAAAGGCTGGAAGAATTTTGTTGACATGGTGATGCGCTGTCGCTTAAATAATAAATAGATGAATGGGGAATAAAAAAGTGTTTTTAGAGTAAAAGGGAGGTGTTTCAATGCCAGAAAGAAAAAGGTTTGATTACGAGGATCGTATGGTACAAACTATAACGCATTCACAACGAATGAGGGCTGTAGACCTTTTTCGGTTAATTTTTATGACGCCACCAAAACCAGTGGCATGGCTTTTGATGTTAAGAGATCGCTTGATGAAACCATTCGGCGTGAAGACAGATAGTGATTTTAAGCGATTAATTCTTTTTGAAACAGAAAACAAGATCGTTTTAGGGCAAAGGGACAAGCATCTTGATTTTTATGTCAGCTTAACGTGCGCTCCGCCAATTGCCTCGCGGCAGGACTTTTGTGTAAGTACATGCGTTAACTATCATAATGTTTTTGGAAAATTGTATTTCGGATGTATTCGTTTTGTCCATATTGTTTTGGTGAAGTATTTGTTGAAGCGTGCGGCAAAAATTTGGGTGAAAAACCAGCCTAGATATTGATGAAGTATTGCATGAAAAAAAGCAGCTCCGATATTTCGGAGCTGCTTTTTATTCGATTTAGCGCTGAGGGTCGATGAGACCATAGGTGCCGTCTTTACGGCGATAAACGACGCCGATGTCGTCGGTATCTGCATTAAGGAAGATGAAGAAGTCATGATCGAGAAGTTCCATTTGCATAACAGCTTCTTCGATGTCCATGGTCTTAACAGTGAAGACTTTCTTCTTTGTGACAATTTCTGGCGCTTCTTCAGCATGTGCGATTTCATCCGCTGCTGGGCTGAACATTGGTTCTGCCTTTGCTTGTTTACCTTTACGATTCATGCGCGTTTTGTACTTGCGGATTTGGCGTTCGATCTTATCAACGATGGCATCAATGGATGCATACATATCGTTGGAAGATTCTTCGGCACGAAGAATATAGCGGCCCAGTGGAATGGTGGCTTCTGCTCTGTGATCGCCTTTTTCGACGATAAGCGTTACAGTGCCTTCCATTTCATTGTAGAAATATTTTTCGAGTTTAGAGAAACGTTTTTCTACATAATCTTTGAGTGCGTTGGTAACTTCGGTGTTACGTCCTTTAATGGTGATGTTCATAATGACCATCCTTTCAACAGTGACATTCTTTCACATGGGATATGTGAATCTATACATTTATTATATTCTTAAAAATCTTTATTTCAAGGGTATTCATACATTAATTTCACGCAACATTTTCAAAAGCTCTACAAATCGTTGATCAGAGATGGAATAAATTGACATTTGTCCGGTTTTCTTAAAGGTTACGATTTTGTGAGCGCGCAGAAGTGCCAAATGTTGAGAAAGAGAACTGTGTGAAATATTTGATGCCTGCATCAAAAGATCATGAATTTCATTAACAGATCTTGGCGCTTCTGACAAAATGTAGAGAATCATTAGGCGATTAGGGTTGCTGAGCAGTTTGAGCATGGCGGCTGTTTTTGTGAAGCGTTCACCATCGGCCAAAAGCTCGGGCATAGAGTTGGCGCTTGGGGTCATTTATAATACCTCCTTAATTAAACTGGTGAAAAAGTTTAATTTATTTGTTCTATAATTATTTTTATTATACATGACTCTTTATGAAAAAACAATATTTGTTTTTAAGAATATTCAATAATTTGGTCATAATCTCTACAAAGGTCATGGAGAATTGGTGACGATGCGCCTTTGCGCCGATATTTGTTTGAGTTTTTTTTCCTATGTGGTATAATAAATTGGTTGAATCGACCGAAAAACACGAAACTGTCGAAAGACAGCACTACGCAAAGAAAAGAGTGAATAGGTTGGGTATTGATACTTGGTTGAAAAAAGTATTAGACGACAATAAAAAAGACGTGAAGAAACTTGAGAAATTTGCAGCTCAAGTAAATCAGTATGATAAACCGTTCAGAGAATTATCTGATGAAGCACTTGCTGGTAAAACAGCTGAATTTAAGGAACGTTTGGCGAATGGCGAAACGCTCAATGATATTATGGCAGAAGCTTTTGCGGTTGTACGTGAAGCATCGGACCGTATTTTAGGTCTGCGTCATTTTGATGTACAGATCATGGGTGGTCATGTTCTTCATGAAGGCCGTATTGCAGAAATGAAAACTGGTGAAGGTAAAACGTTGGTGGCAACAGCGCCAGTGTATTTGAATGCGTTGGAAGGCAAGGGTGTACACGTTGTCACTGTCAACGATTATCTGGCACGCCGTGACGCAGAACAGCTGTCACCATTGTATAATTTCTTGGGGCTGAGTGTTGGTCTGATAGTTCATGGGCTGGATTATGTGCAGCGTAAAGACGCTTATGCATGCGACATTACCTATGGGACAAATAATGAATTTGGTTTTGACTATTTGCGTGATAACATGGTTATGCATGAACGCAACATGGTTCAACGTCCATTGAATTTTGCCATCGTCGATGAAGTGGACTCAATCTTAATCGATGAAGCGCGTACACCACTGATCATTTCAGGTCCAGCAGCAAAAGCGAAGGATCTCTATACCCCGATGGTAGGCGTTGTGCGCAAGTTGAAAAATGAAGAAGATTATACCTTCGATGAAAAATTAAAAACGGTTGCTTTGACAGAAGATGGGACCAAGCATGTTGAAGAAATGCTTGGCATTGAAAATCTGACCGATGAAGTCAACATGGAATTGGCGCATCATGTGAACCAGGCGTTAAAGGCGCAGGTATTAATGAAGCGTGACCGTGACTATGTGGTTCAAAATGGTGAAGTTATCATTGTTGATGAATTTACTGGACGTTTGATGTATGGCCGACGTTACAGCGAAGGATTGCACCAGGCTATTGAAGCAAAAGAAGGCGTGAAGATTGAAAAGGAAAGCCAGACTTTGGCAACCATTACTTTCCAGAATTACTTCCGCATGTATAAAAAGCTTGCTGGCATGACTGGTACGGCGAAAACGGAAGAAGATGAATTCCGTGCTATTTATGGCATGGATGTTGTTATTGTGCCTACCAATAAGCCAATTGCCCGTGTTGATGCACCTGATATTGTTTATCGTACAGAAAACGGAAAATTTGAAGCTGTTGCTGATAAAGTGGCTACTTTGTATGAGAAAGGGCAGCCTGTTCTGGTTGGGACAGTGTCTATTGAAAAAAGCGAAAAGCTCAGCGATATTTTGAAGAAACGTGGTATTCCACATAAAGTCTTGAATGCTAAGTACCATGAACAGGAAGCAATGATTGTTGCGCAAGCCGGTAAGGAAAAGAGTGTGACCATTGCGACCAATATGGCTGGTCGTGGGACCGACATTATTCTTGGGGGCAATCCTCAATTGTTGGCAGATGAGATTCTTCATAAAGAACACAAAGATGAAGAAGACATTACGCCGGATATGCAGCGTGAAGCATTGGCAGCTGCTAAAGATCTCTGTGCAGATGAGCATCAGCGTGTGGTAGAAGAAGGCGGTCTCTACATCATTGGTACAGAACGTCATGAAGCGCGTCGTATTGATAATCAGTTGCGCGGACGAAGTGGTCGTCAAGGTGATCCAGGGTATACACAGTTTTACATTTCCTTGGAAGATGATTTGATGCGTCGTTTTGGTGCTGAAACACTGCCTGCTATTATGGATAAAGTTGGTATGAATGATGAAATGCCAATTGAAAACCGTATGGTAAGCCGCACCATTGAAAATGCTCAGAAACGTGTTGAAGCACGAAACTTTGAAGCGCGTAAGAACATTCTCGAATACGATGATGTCATGAATCGTCAGCGTGAAATCATTTATGATCAACGTCGCCAAGTGCTGCAAGGTCATAATATGGCTGAAAGCATTGGGGCCATGATTGATCGCTTGGTTGATTCTGTCTGTGATGAGGCGGCTCATGGTGAAACGTATCCAGAAGCCTGGAATCTTGATCAGTTGACAACCCGCTTGATGGAAATTTTTAATTTCCCAGATGGTGTTGATACATCAGAATTTCCAAACATGGCCAGCCAAGAGGTGCGTGACGCGCTCAAGGAAAAAGCACATGCACGCTATGCTGCCAAAGAGGAAGAAATTGGTTCTGAGATTTTCCATGATTTCGAACGCAATATTTTATTACGTAATGTAGATCTTAACTGGATGAATCACCTCGATGCGATGGATCAAATGCGTCAAGGGATTGGTCTTCGTGCTTATGGGCAGCACAAACCAATTGATGAATATCGTAATGAATCCTATGATATGTTCAATGAGATGACTTACAATATTCAGTATGATACGATTCGTATGCTTTTTGCTGTTACCATTCGTCGTCAGGAAGAAGTGCAGCAGGATGAAAGCAAAGAAGAACGTACCGATATTTTGAATGCACGTCATGGCAATGAAGAGCCAACAAAAAAACAACCTGTTACAGTTAAAAAAGTTGGCCGTAATGATCCATGCCCATGTGGCAGCGGTAAGAAGTATAAACATTGCTGCGGCAAAAATGCGTAACTGTAAAACCAAGACAAAGCCGGATGTTTCGGCTTTGTCTTTTTGATAAAAAGGAGTGGGGATATGGACTACGAAACACATAAAGCCTTTGAAGAAGCCAAACAAACCTTGAGTGATTTGAGTGAATCATTGGATTTAGAAGGCCGTAAAAAACGTATTGCTGAGATTGATGCCATCATCTCGGCGCCGGATTTTTGGAACAATCCTGAAGGTGGCCAAGCCATCATGCAGGAAAAGAAACGTCTTGAAAGTAAAGTTGATCACTATAATAGCCTGGCTGGTAAGATGGATGATTTGGAAGTCATGATCGAATTGGCAAAGGAAGAAAGTGATGCGGATCTCGAACAAGACATCGTTGATACTTTGGCAGACATCAGTAAAGAATTGGATGCGTTTGAATTGGAAACCATTCTGAATGGTGAATATGATGACAACAATGCCATTTTGTCTATTCACCCTGGTGCTGGTGGTACAGAAAGCCAAGACTGGGCAGAAATGCTTTATCGTATGTATGTGCGCTGGGCAGAACGTCATGGGTATAAAGTTGATGTTCTTGATTATCTTGACGGTGATGAAGCAGGGATCAAGAGTGTAACATTGATGATCAGCGGTGAAAATGCTTATGGATACTTGAAGAGTGAAAAAGGTGTACATCGTATGGTGCGCATTTCACCTTTTGATGCTTCTGGACGTCGTCATACATCTTTTACTGCTGTAGAAGTTATGCCTGAAGTTGAAAACGATACCACCATTGAAATTGATGATAAGGATCTTAAAGTGGATACTTATCGTTCCAGTGGTGCAGGTGGTCAGCACGTTAATAAGACGGAATCTGCTGTTCGTATCACACACATTCCAACAGGTATCGTTGTACAGTGCCAAAATGAACGTTCCCAGATTCAGAACCGTGCAACGGCAATGAAAATGCTCACTTCACGCCTCGTTGAAGAGAAGATCAAACAGCAAGAAGCTGAAATTGCACGTTTGCAAGGGGAACAGCAGGATATTGGCTGGGGTTCTCAGATTCGTTCTTATGTTTTCCATCCATACACCTTGGTCAAAGACCATCGCACCAATTATGAAAAGGGCAATGTAAACGCTGTCATGGATGGGGATATTGACGAATTCATCAATGCTTGGCTGAAGCAGCAGGCTGCCAAACAGCTGGCCTATAATCAGCAGAATAAATAATGCTGTAGCTATTAAGACCGCTTTGTGAAGCGGTCTTTTTCTGTATGATGAATGAAATCGAGATACAAAGGCATATTATATTGTGCTGTGACGAGAGGCCATTAATTATGATAAAAACGATTGCTTCAGTAGAGAATGGAGATGAAACAATGAAAGAACGTCCAGATTTTTTTGAACTGACATCATATGAGGCGTTTGAACAATATTATTGGTATCGAGCGGAATTGCAAAAAATATGCAGGCAATTACAGATGAGGTCAAGTGGAACAAAGCGGGAACTGAACGATCGGATCAAAGATTATTTTGAGGGAACAGGCGTCACAAAGGTGCCCATCTTCTCTGCTGTAAAAATTCAATCAGATGCCCCTTTGGCTTTGAGTACACCTCTGTTGCATTGTGGATTTGCATTTAATAAGAAATTCAGAAGGTTTTTTTCAAAACAGACTGGGATCGAACCTTTCAAGTTTACAGCGGATATGGCAGCAGCATGGAGACGTGTCAAAAGAGAAGGCGATGAAACATTTACATTGCAGGATATGCTGGATGTTTTCAATGGCGTCTCAGACTATGCTGCTTACGATTCCAGCGTGTGTCAATGGAATCAATTTGTAAAGGACTTTTGTGCTGATGAGCGCAACAAGCGTTTTAAGAATAAATTGCAAACAGCTGCTGTGCTATGGAAAATTGTAAGAGATTCCCCGATGCAGAAAATCTATTCCTATGATTTGGTCGAGCAATATGAGTCGCTGTTATTGAAAAACAGTTTGTCTACAGATGATTGAATGAAATCAATATGAGGAACTGTGGTGCTGCATAAGATTAAAAAGCTCGCAACAGCTTACGCGTTGTTACGAGCTTTTTAGTTATTTTCCTAATGCTTCAAGGTCTTTGAGTGTGGCTTCAAGGTTACGGCCGTGCCAGTAATCATCGGTGCCGTAGAATAGCTTCAGTCCGTCACAGCTTAAATAAGCTGATGAGCGGAACCCCATGAGTTCTTTTTGTTGAGCGGTTAAACGAAGTGCATCTGTTTTGGTATTAATGGTGATTACATCATTGAATCCGTCTTCGTTTATACTGACCGATTGAATGTCATCATAAGAAATCTCCAGTGTAACTTCTTTTTTTAGCGCTAGAGTCAGCTTGCTGAAAGGAATTAGAACGATTTTTTCTTTGCAAAGCTGAAGCACATAGAATTCTGCATTGAAAAATTCAGCGATGCGTGCACTGAGATTTTTTGGTGCAAATTTGACAATGATGGCACGATCATCAAGCGGATCAAGACCAAGGTTTACAAGTGTGGTGATTAATGTTTTTTGACTAGCCATTTTAGATAGCCTCCTTAAAGAATAATACACCTTTATTATATACAAGGGGGGGTAAATTTAAGTCTAAAAATAACTTTATGAATAAAATTGATACATTGTATGGTTTGTTATACGGGAACATGAAGGAGAATCTAAAGGAGAGGGCAATCGTGACGTTCATCTGTGAAAAAAATGAGCGCAAAGATTTGGTGTGGAGAGGCGCTGGCAATTCTGTCTTGACAATCATATGGCTATTCGTTAAGATAATGTAGAGTCGAGGTGAACTGGATGGATCAAGAGATGATGCGTCAAGCCATTGCTGAAGCACAGAAAGCGCTGACTGCTCATGATGTGCCGATTGGAGCGGTTGTTGTGATCAATGGTGAGATTGTCGGTCGTGGCTATAATACGCGAGAACGAGATCATGATCCTTCAGGGCATGCCGAAATCAATGCGATGCGTGATGCTGCTAAGAAATTAGGGCATTGGCAGTTGGATGGAGCGACCGTCTATGTGACGCATGAGCCTTGTCCGATGTGCGCAGGCGCTATGCTTTTGGCTCATGTTGGCACGGTAGTGTATGGTGCCAGCGAACCGACCTATGGCGTTTGTGGCAGCCAGATGAATCTTGTGCAGTTCCCTGGTTTTCCAAACAATGTGCGGATTCGCGGGCCAGTGGCTCAGGAAACATGCAGTGCTTTGACTCGTGCGTTTTTCCAAGATTTACGAAAAACGCGTTAAAAATTTTATATGGAGATGTACCCAAGTGG
>JAXJBF010000077.1:0-2676 GCA_036303105.1 Peptococcaceae bacterium
AAGATAAAATTTTATTTGGGTCATGTTATCCAGGTTTTAGTTTGGAACAGGCGATTGGAGAATATCAGAGGAACGGTATCAAAGAAGAAGTCCTTCCAAAAGTACTCTATGAAAATGCGGCTAAATTATTAGGTTTGGAATAGTATACATATAAAGGTAAAAGCAGTGATTATAGTAAAATCACTGCTTTTGTACTTTAGCGAGCATTGAAAAAGTTATAATATCCAGCTTTATGACAGCAAGTCTTCACAAGAAAATGCAATAATTGGAATTAGCCATTTTTGGATGATGAAGAAGATGCGTAACTTCATTTGTATTTAATTTTTTTTCTTGAGACAAAAAGACCGATTGAATGTGTTAGCACTCAATCGGTCTTTTATTGTTATGTATTTATGCTTAGAATTTCAAAGTAGCGAAGAGGTCGTCAATGGTTTCAGCGCGGCGGATGAGGGTGACGCTGTGGTCTTCGTTGAGAAGAAGTTCAGCGGAACGGAGTTTTCCGTTGTAGTTGAAGCCCATGGAGTGGCCATGCGCACCAGCATCGTGGATGACGAGGATATCGCCTTCGTCAATTTTTGGCAGTTCGCGCTGGATGGCGAATTTGTCGCAGTTTTCGCAGAGGCTGCCAACGACGTCGTAAACATGGTCGTGTGGAGCGTCTTCTTTGCCAAGAACGGTGACATGGTGATAAGCGCCATACATCCCTGGACGCATGAGGTTGGCCATGCTGGCATCAACACCGATGTAGTTGCGATAGGTGTCTTTGTGATGGATGGCAGTGGTAACAAGATAGCCGTAAGGGCCGGTTACCATGCGGCCGCATTCGAGCATGATTTTCAGTGGATCGAGGCCTGCAGGAACAATGATTTCATCGTACATTTTCTTGATCAGGCTGGAAACATATTCGAGGTCCATAGGATCTTGTTCTGGACGATAAGGGATACCAATACCGCCGCCAAGGTCAACGAAGGAAATGCGAACGCCGGTTTTTTCGTAAACTTCAACGATGAGATCGAACATCATCTTTGCAGTTTCAGCAAAATATTCAGGGTTTAATTCGTTGGATACAACCATGGTGTGCAGACCAAATTTTTCGCAGCCTTTTTCTTTGCAGATGGCATAGGCTTCGATGATTTGATCCTTGGTCAGACCATATTTTGCTTCTTCTGGTTTACCGATCAGTTCGTTGCCGTCACGCAGTGGGCCAGGATTGTAGCGGAAGCAGATGGTCTTTGGCAGATCATGCTTGCGTTCAAGAAATTCGATGTGGCTGATGTCATCAAGGTTGAGGATAGCGCCTAATTTAATGGCATAGTCGTATTCGGCCATTGGGGTATTGTTGCTGGAGAACATGATATCTTCACCAGTAAGACCAACCTGTTCAGAAAGAATCAGTTCTGGCAGGGAACTGCAGTCGGCGCCGAGCCCTTCTTCTTTAAAAATCTTCAGGAGGCTTGGGTTTGGCGTTGCTTTGACAGCAAAATATTCCTTAAATTCCGGTGCCCAGCTGAATGCATTCTGCAGGCGATGGATATTGTCAACGATGGCTTTTTTGTCGTAGATATGAAATGGTGTAGGGTAAGTTTCAATAATCTTTTCCATTTCTTCTTTGGTAAATGGAACGGTTTTCTTAGACATGTTCTTTCCTCCTTGAATAAATATGCTTTTAGCTTAAACGAACGTCTTCTCATTGTCAAGGTTTGTCATGGATAAATCGTTTGCGTAGGCTATATTCGCACTATTCTATATGTTTTCAAATGGAATGTATTTGTATGCAATATAATGCATACAAATAGATACTACGTAATATCGTTGCTAAACATATTAAAAGGAAAAAGTTGCAAGTATATCGTTACAGAACAGTGTTATCTTTTGACGTCGAATAGCCAGCGTGTTATACTGAGAGGTAGCCTAGCGCACGGTACTTGGCAATTATTCAACAGAAGATTTCGCGTGAAAACGCTTAGAGAGATGGAAGGTGATTTTGGTTTGAGTGAACAGGATGAGAAAAAGAAAACAAACTATTTCAAAGAATATTTGCTGCCGATCATTATTGCTTTAGCAATCGTGGTTGTGCTGAGAATGTTTGTTATTGGCATGTATTATGTACCAACCGGCTCGATGATTCCTACTTTGCAAATTGATGATAAAGTCATTGCAACCAAGATATCCTATCAATTACATGAGCCAGAACGTGGTGATGTTGTCGTTTTCAAATATCCTGTCAATGAAGAGCAGGGGCTGAAAACGGTCGTTTATGTAAAGCGACTTATTGGATTGCCAGGAGAAACCTTGGAAATTAAAAATAATACGGTGTATATTAATGGGACACCATTAGAAGAGGACTATGTCAACAGCAATACAAATATGCCTGATTTTGGCCCTGTCACCATTCCTGAGGGGGAATATTTTATGATGGGCGATAATCGTAATGATTCCAGCGACAGCCGTATTTGGGGTACTGTAAAAGAGGAATATCTTATTGCAAAGGCACAGTTTATTTACTGGCCGTTCGATCATATGGGGAGGTTGAATTAATGGCGACAATTCAATGGTTTCCGGGCCATATGGCCAAGGCGCGGCGCATGATCGAGCAAGAATTGAAGCTCGTGGATGTTGTTATTGAGCTGGTCGATGCACGTATTCCTGAAAGCAGCCGCAATCCGCTGTTAAGTG
>JAXJBF010000078.1:0-6552 GCA_036303105.1 Peptococcaceae bacterium
CTGTACGCCTGCCAATGGGTTTGGAAGCACGTCAGTCGCCACGGCAGTTGGCGTTGTTTTTTCGCCAGCTTGCGGCAGCGTTGGCCAGTGGCGTGCCCATGCTGGAGGCGCTGCGCTACATGGCCGATGAGCAAAACGGAGAGCGGCAGCGGGCGTTTGTGGAACGTGTGGAAGAAGGCGTGCTTGCAGGATTGACTTTTTCGCAGGCATTGGCGCGGGAAAAAAGTGTTGCGCCTATGATCAGTCAGTGGATCGCGGTTGGTGAAAAGCAGGGACGGCTGGCATCTGTGCTGGAAGAAGTGCATCTCCACTTGGAGGAGCGTGTGCGTTTGAAAAAGCGCATGCAGCAGCAACTGCTTTATCCTTTCATGGTGCTGGCGGCTGTGCTGCTTTTGGGGGCTTTTTTGACAGTGGTGGTGATGCCGGCGCTGGCCTCCCAATTTGTTGGTGTCACTGAGCTTCCGGTTGTGATGCGGGCCATGCTGCTGATCAGCAGTCTATTGCGCAGTGATGGCTGGGTGTTGGTGCTTTTACTTGTGGCGGTGCTGGTGTTGGGCGTTTATTTGCGTTACAGCCCAAATGTGCAATGGCGGCAGCGGTTAAAGCATGGTGTGATGCATTGGCCGTTTTTGCGACAATTTGCTCTCCTGCAAGTGTTTGTACCTTTTGCACGTCTCTTTGGGCAGCTGTTGCGTTCAGGTGTTTCGGTTGGGGAAGCCATGCAGGAGCTGCAGCGTTATTTTTCGGCGTCACTCTTTGCCGATGATGTCAGAGCAATTGCTGTGACCATGGCGCAGGGGGGCAGTTTGTCTCAGGCATTGGCTGAGGCGCCTTTTGTGCCGGCATTGGCCTGCCAGATGCTGCGCCACGGAGAACGTTATGGCAGGCTGCCGGAGGCATTGTGTGATGCAGCGACGTATTATGAGACCATTCTTTTTGAAAAACTTGGGCTGTGGCTGCGTTTTATCGAACCGCTTGCCATCATCTTGTTGGGAATCTTGGTGCTTATCATGGCAATGGGGCTTTTTTTGCCAGTGTTAGAATCCTATCAATCGCTTTTGGTTTCATAAAGGAGGATACACATGGATAAGCGACAGGCGTTTTCGTTGTTGGAGCTGATTGTGGTGCTGGTGATTATTGGCGTGCTGGCGACTTTTGTCAGTGTACGTGTCATGGGCACCTTGGACGATGCAAAAGAGACGCGCATAGAGGCTGATCTGACGATGCTTGTGACAGCTGGTGAGCAGTTTGCGCAGCGTTATCCAGAACAGACAGCGATAGCGCAGCATGATTTGGTGGATGCTGGGGTGCTTGCACAGGCGCTCGAAAGTCCGGTGCAAGGGTATGACTATGTCATCCGTGTGATGGCTGGGAATGTTGAAGCGGCGCTGAAGAAGGGCGATGAAGTGTATGAACAAGGAACCTATCGCGCAGAAAAACGGTCGACACGCCTTTACTCTGATTGAGTTGGTGGTGGTCCTGGCCATTATGGCGTTGCTTTTGATGGTTGTGGTGCCGCGCGTGGGGGCATTGTATGACCGACAATTGGTGGTGCAGCAAGCGCGGCTTTTGGAAGAAGACTTGCTTTGGCTGCGCAGCGAGGCCCAGCGAACTGGAGAAAAGACCGTTTTCCAGCGGGAAGACAGTGGCGGCTACAGCTTGTCTGTGGGCACACGGCGTGAGACGCGTGTTTTGATCAGTGCACGCATGACGTTGTCTGCCAGCTCGCGTGGTGGGCGCATTGTTTTTGAGCCACGCGGCACAGCTTTTGATAAATGCACCCTCACATTGCACTGTGGTCAGCAGACACGCACGGTGGTGGTGAATAATGTAGGCAGGGTGCGTGTGGGGGTGACAGGATGATGAAACAGCAACGTGCCATGACGCTGATCGAGATGGTGGTTTGTTTGGCCATCATAGCATTGTGCATGCTGGCCTTGGTGCGCGGCATTGGCGGACTCAGCCTGTTGGAGATGCGCGACGCAGAAGATGCGGCCCTGGTTCCGGCAGTGGAGGCGCTGCTCAGTGAATTGGAAGGCGAGGCGCCAAAATCGGTGTCGGGCAGATTGGCTGATGGCTGGCAGTATGAGACCGTGCTGGCTGAAGACGTTTATGTGCTGCGGGTCACGCATGAACAATGGGGAGAGACGCATGATATACTGATTCGGGAGGGCCCGGTATGAAACCACGCAGTGCATTCACCCTGATCGAGATGCTGGTGGTGTTGGTCATTGCTGCCATTCTGATGAATGTATTGTCTCATGGGCTTGCCAATGGTCTTACCTGGGCGCAGTCTGGTTATGAAGAAGAGGTCATCGGCAATCAGTTGGAACAGGCCTTGGACATGATGGAATACGATGTGCGCCAGGCTGTAGATATTGATGTGGACTATTTTGACCGTGTGGACGCGCGTCCATTGTCGGACATTCGCACGTCCTTTGAATTGCGTTTGCTCACCGTCGACGAAGGTGATCCTCAGGCCTTGGGCCGTGTTGTTTATCAGCTGCGGCCGAGCGATGGCATATATAATGAAGAAAACCCAAAAGAGCGTCCGCGTCCAAACAGCATCCTGTATCGGGGGCAGGAAGACAGTCTGCACAGAGGCAACGATCAATCGCTTGCGCTTTATTTAAACACGTTGTCTCAAGTGCCAAAGGGCTTTCAACTCTATTATTATAACCAGGAAGGTGTTGCTTGCTCATTGGCAGAAGACATCGCAGGTGTGGAGGTGCGTCTGGCGGGCACCACAAAGGCAGGAGAGACGGTGACACGTAGTCGGCACATTCCATTGACAGCAAAGTTTGAATAAGGAGGGAGATCTGTGATCGTTTGTTTTACAGAACATGGCGGGCAGTATTATGTCGAAGCCATAGAAGGCAGCCAACGCTTGTGGCATGAACACATCCATAAAACAATGGTGGCGTCGTGGCTGCAGCAAGCTTTTGCAACCAGGCGCCTGACAGCTCGACAGACACTGCTCATGGTGGTGCCTGAAATGCTGCTTGTACGCCGTTTTTTTCGCCTTCCGCAGGCGGCCAATGGAAGACAGCTGCGTGCCATGGCTGCTAATGCCCTGTTGCCGATATTGACTGTGCGTCCGATGGCGTTGGCAGTGACATCAATGGCTGGGGGTACTGCGCTTTGCGGCTGCACAAAAAGCAACCTGGCCGATGTGCTGGCACCCTTTGGTCGACACCAACGACGGTTGCATTTGATTGGCGCAGCCGATTACGCAGCGGCACAAGTGTCCTCTTTAGCAGATGGGTACTACAGCATGCAGGAAGCAGCGGAAACAACAGTGGTTGCTGTGAGCAAAGGCCACATTGCTGATGGTCGCAGCGCTTATGGCGAAACATCTTTTGGACTGTGGCAGGAACTTTTGGCTGCGCACCATGAATTGTTAGCCTTGCCAGAAAGCTTGCATCCTTGGCCCGCGTCAGAATCGGCTGTGCCGGCAGAAGCTGCTTTGCTGGCGGCGGTGTTGACGCCTGCAGCTGTGGTGCGGCCGGATTTTTGGAAAGACAAGGCTTTTGTGGCTTTGCTGGCAGGCTGTGTGGTATTGCCAGGGCTTCTGCTCATTGGCGGTCTGCTTCGTCCGGCAGAAGTGGCCGATACAGAAGAAGCAGCAACGACAGCTGCCGTTGAACGCAGTGAGTATCATACATTGCTGACGCAGGCCTATGCGGTGAAAAGCGAGCGCATCACGCTGCTCAATCAGGAAGCAAGCGAAAATGCCCTGGCACTTAGCGGCCGTTGCAGTGAAGCACTTGACCTGGCAGACTACATGCGTCAGCTGTCAGCTGTGGAGCCGTCGTTGCATCCGCTGCTCCTGGAAATGACCCGCACAAGGTCAGAGGATGTGTCTTATTATGATTTTGTTGTACAGATTTCGCTGCAAGGAGGGGAAGGATGATGAGTCTCCGTAAAGGCTACATTTACGCGCTGCTTTTGGCCCTGGGCCTGTTATTATGGACTGAAGCCATTGGGCATTGGCAGACAACGCCAACCGTTACAACCACCCTCAGCGATGAAACGCACACAGTGGAAGTGCCCTGGACCAGCAGCGAAGCCCTCTATGAATGCAGCATCAAGGCACAGGAACTGGGGCTGGTTTTGGAGAATATGCACACCGCAGATGATGTGCTTCAAGGCAGCCTGGTCCTAACAGGGCCGCGCGATGCACTTCAAACTTTCTATACCTGGTTGGAGACAGAAGGGCGCTATCGTCAGATTTTATCGTTTCAGCTTGTTTCTGAAGATGCTGCGGCCAGTCAGCTTAGTGTTAGTGTGCAGCTGTAGACGATGTGAAAGGAGGGTGCTGTCGTGAAACAACGCCCAGGTAACATTCTCATTCTCACGCTCCTTGTCTGCACCATGCTTGCCCTTGTGCTCATGATCGGTGTTGAAGTGGCGGGGCTGCGCAGTGCTTCGCGGCAGAATCAAATAGCCGGCTTGCAGCTGGAGCAGCTGCATCGTACGGCTCTCGCTGATGGGCTGGATGCTGCCAATGCCAGTGGCGATACCCTGGCTTTGGGACGTGTATTGCTTGCCGATGAGCCGGTGAAGGGCCAGCATCGCTTGCTGACGGTGACGGCTGTGGAGCATCGGCTATTGACCGTTGAAAGCACCAGCAGTCTGGACGATGGCAGCCAGCGTCAGCACCATGTGCAAATCTTTGCGCTGCCGCTGGAAGAGCGGTTCGCCTTTACACGGTCAGAACGGGCGCTCTATTATGACGCTGACCGCGGCGTTCCTGATCGATGGCTGGAAAATCATGCCGAGCAAGATCTCGTGGTTGTTTGTGATCGTCGACCAGGAGATACCTACGCCATCGGCAGTGGCGGCAGCAGCCTGCATCTTTCAGGCAGCCTCTATGTGACGCATCTGATAGGCGATGATTTTTCCTCAACCTTGCACAGTGCGCTTACCAGCGAGGGCAATGCAGTTTTTGAAGGCGATCTCCATCTTCTTGGGAATTTGAGTTGCCAAACAGCCTGGATTGATGGTACACTGACGATTGGTGAGAGTGTACGCCTAATGGCTGATACCGTGGTTCTGGGCGAGGATGTGCCCGATGCCACGCTGGCGTGCATCGATGCGGCCACCATTTACATGCCGCATCCACCACAGATGCTGGAAACAGAAGCGACGTCAGACGATGTTGAAACGGAAGACAGCAACAGCACTGCGCCAATGGTTGAGCCTGTTGTGCGTCCGTTGTCTGAGTTGTCTCCGTCAGCGCCGGAAAAAACGGCGTATCTGATGTTTTGGCAGCTGGATTAAACAAAGGAGGTCGTCGATCGATGCAATATGAAAAAAGATTGAAACGGTTTCAAGCATGGCTTGCCGCACAAGAAGGGCTGTATGATGCCATGCTCATTTCTGATCGTTCCAACATTCGTTATCTCAGCGGTTTTACAGGAACCTTTGCCTATTTGGTGATCAGTAAAGACAAAGCGTTCATTTTGACCGATTCGCGTTACACCATGCAGGCTCGTCAACAGAGTGTGCATTTTTCTCTTGTCAAACTGGAACGCTACACACCGCCGATGAGCATTGCCAAGTTGTGTGAACAACAGAATTGGGCGGTGTTGGCATTTGAACGCAACGACCTTTCATTTGATTTTTATGATCGTTTAAAGTCCTGCTTTGGTCGCGCCAATCTGATTCCTGTTGAAAAAGCCGTGGAGCAGTTCCGCGCTGTCAAAGATGAAGCGGAAATTGAAAAAATTCGCACGGCAGAGCACATTGGTGATGCTGCTTTTGCACATGTGCTCGAGATCATCAAGCCAGGTATGACAGAAAAAGAAGTGGCTTTTGAAATGGAATTGGCCATGCGCAGACAGGGAGCCAGCGGCCTGAGCTTTGATACCATCGTTGCCTCTGGCGTTCGCTCGGCCATGCCGCATGGCGTTGCGTCTGACAAAAAGATCGAAAATGGTGATCTTGTTGTCTTTGATTTTGGCTGCGTGTATGATGGCTATTGTTCAGACATGACGCGTACCATTGGCATCGGCAGCCTGAGTGACGCCCAGAAAGATCTCTATGCTCTTGTACTGAAAGCACAAACGGCTGCTTTGAAGATGGCGAAAGCTGATGTTGTGGGCGAAAAGATGCAGGATCTTGTGCAGGGAATCTTCGACAAAGCCGGCTTTGGCAGCTATTTTGGTCATGGCCTCGGTCATAGCGTTGGCCTTGATATTCACGAAGAACCACGTTTCTCGCGCAATGTCAAAGAACAGATTCCTGCAGGCACCGTCATCAGTGTTGAGCCAGGACTCTATGTGCCAGGTATTGGCGGGGTGCGTATTGAGGATTTGGTTGTGCTGACGCCAGAAGGCTGCGACAATCTTTCTCAGTCGCCAAAAGAGCTTATCATTGTTTGATTGCCGCGGAAATATTGATATTCTCGGCAACCTACTGTATAATAAATTAGACACGTTATTTTTTAGGAGGAGTTTAACGCATGATTTCATCCAATGATTTCAGACCAGGTGTTACCATCGAATACAACGGTGCACCATGTCAAGTACTTGAATTTCAGCATGTAAA
>JAXJBF010000079.1:0-10038 GCA_036303105.1 Peptococcaceae bacterium
ATTCAATGACGTTACGTTTATTTGGATATTTAGCTAACATATGAATCACCCCATATACATTTTACTGCATGTTAAGGCTTAAGACGAGAAAAAGGCCACCTTGCGGTGACCTTTTTCGACAAGCTGAGCTCACACCGTGTTGGTGTGAGCTTTTTCTTTGTTGCAGCATCCGCTTTACATGGCCATTTCGATGTGTTTGCGGATGGCGGTGAGGGTCATGATGCCCATGATTTCGATTTTGCCGTTGAAGGTGTAGTGTGGGACGAGGTCGATGTCGCGTTCATCGGCTTCTTCGAAGTCTGCGAAGATCTGGCCGCGGTAGGCGCCTGGGTCCTGGAGGACGGCGAGGGCGTCGTCGCGGTTGAGGCCGCATTCGGCGGCGAGGTCGGCGAGAAGGTCGAAGTTGGAGATGTCCTGGCATTCTTCAAAGTAGGCTTTGAAGATGCGGGTGTTGAGGGCGACGTGTTTGCCTTGTTCCTGGGCCCAGAGGGTGAGACGGTGGGCGTCTTCGGTGGCGATGTCCGGAATGTGGGCCATGTCGTAGTGGAGGCCGACTTTGGCGGCCATGTCCTCAATGGATTTGAGCTTTTTGAGGACGTCGTCCTGCTTGGATGCTGGCAGGTTCAGCCCTTCGACAAAGGTGCGTTCCGGGTGGCTTTCTTTGCCGGCGTCGAGCAGGTAGACGCGGTGGGTGATTTTGTAGTCGGTGATGCCCATTTCGTCGAGCACTTGGAAGAGCTGTTTTTTGCCGATGTAGCAGTATGGGCAGGTGTAGTCGGACCAGATTTCGATGTCTAGCATGTGATGATCTCCTTATTTATGATATTTTTGGCCACTGTTGATGCGGGCGCAGCGGTAAAGCTGTTCGCAGAAGAGGACGCGCATCAGCTGGTGGGGGAAGGTGAGTTTGGAAAAGGACAGGGCAAAGTTGCTGCGGCGCAGCACGTCGTCGCCCAGGCCGTAGCTGCCGCCGATGACGAACACGAGGTGGGTGTGGCCGGCGGTTTCCCAGCGGCGCAGGGTGTCGGCGAGGGAGAGGGTGTCGAGTTCTTTGCCGAGAATTTCAAGGGTGACGACAAAGTCGTCGTCGCGAATGTGCTTGAGCAGCCGTTCGCCTTCTTTGTCTTTGAGGGCGGTGATGGCTTTGTCGCTGTCCTGGGCAGGGTCTTTTTCGTCGGCAACGGCCACGATCTTGAACTGGTGGTACTTGGTCAGCCGCTTGCTGTATTCGTCGATGGCGCCCTGCCAGTATTTTTCTTTGATTTTGCCAACGCAGAGCAGGGTAATGTACATCAGTCTTGTGGTGCCTCCGTGTGGGTCAGCATGGTTTCGACAGCGGCTTCGTCAGGGGTGACGAAGATGGTCTGCTGGTCGGTGTAGATGACCATGCCCGGTTTGGCGCCGGATGGCTTGTGCACATTCTTGCGCAGGGTGGTGTCCACAGGCACCTTGGCCGAGTAGCGCGCTTTGGAGAACCAGGCGGCGAGTTCGGCGGCTTTTTCGATGACCTCCGGCGTGAAGCCGTCGTAATTGCGGTTGGCTTTGACGATGACGTGGGCGCCGTGGATGTCCTTGGTGTGGAGCCAGAGGTCGGCGTTGCGGCCGATTTTCTGGGTGACGTAGTCGTTTTGGTGGTTGTTCTTGCCGATGTAAACTTCGTAGCCATCGAGATAGAGATGGGTTGGGGCTGGGGCGTGCTTGGCCTTTTTGCCGCGCGGCTGGGCGTGGCGCTTGGCGTAGCCGGCTTCTTCCAGCTCCAGGCGAACGTCGACAAGGTCGTCGGTGTTCTGAGCCTGCTCAAGGCTGTCTTCGATGGTGCGCAGGTATTCCAGCTCATCGCTGGTTTTTTCGGCCTGCACGGCGGCCTTTTCGGCGCTGACCTTGGCCTTGTTGTACTTCTTGAAGAAGGCCTGGGCGTTTTCGTTCGGCGTCTTGCTTGGGTTCATTTCAATGCGTTCCACAGGCGCGCCGTCTTTGTAGAAGTTTTCCACCTCGGCGATCGGCCCCTGCTTGATGCGGTAGAGGTTGGCGGTGATGAGCTCGCCTTTGATGCGCCATTCGTCGGCGTATTCGAGCTCGTCGACTTTTTCCAGCTGCAGCTGGAGCTTTTTCTCGCAGCGCTCTTTTTCGTGGCGCACGATGCGCTCCAGGCTGGTGCGTTTCTGGCTGAAAAGTTCCTGGTGCTCCTTGATTTCGTAGTAATCTTCGAGCATGGTGGTCATGCTTGGGCGACTTTCCTGGTGATAGCTGGCGAGCTGTTCCAGGGCGAAGGGCGCAAAGGCCACAATCTCGCGCCCGTGGTAGGCCAGCGTAGGCTGCCAGGTTTCCTCTTCGGCAATGGTGCGCAGCTTGGCGCACTGCTGGTAGAGACGGCTGTAGTCGATTTCGCCCAGGTATTCCACGCGGGTGTCCGGGGCAATGTTGGCGCGCACCAAAAGCTCGGTCACCGTCTGCGGGCCAAGGCCGGCGACGCTTGCCAAAAGCGCCTTGGACGCGGTCTTTTGCAAGCCGGCGTCGAGCATGGCCTCGGTGAGGGTAGCTTCGTCCAGGGTGTCCAGCGGATGTTTGTGCTGGGCCGGCGGCATTTGATAAGGAATGCCCGGCTGGAACTGGCGGTAGTTGTTGGTGCCCATGCCGACGCGCTTGATGGCGTCGAGGATGGTGCCGTGGTCGTCGATGAGGACGATGTTGCTGTTTTTGCCCATGAGCTCAAAGAGCAGGGTGAAGCTGGTTTCTTCACCGATTTCGTTGCGGCCGCGCAGGTCAAAAGCGATCATGCGCTCCCAGTCAACCTGGTGAATGGCTTCGATGACCGCGCCCTGGATATGTTTGCGCATCACCATGCAAAACTGCGGCGGCGTCTGCGGGCTTTCAAAGGTTTGCTTGGTCAGCGAGACGCGCGCACTCTGAGGATTGATGGTGGCGTAGCATTTGTGGTTGTGTCCGCCAGCGCGCACACTCATGGTCATGGCGTGGGCGCTGGGCTGTGTGATCTTATCGATGCGGCCGCCGGCCAGCTGGCTGGCAAGGTCCTGCGCCAGGGCGCGCATCGCGATTCCGTCTAAAGACATAGGCATCCTCCTTTGTGTCTACCCTCAATTATAACACAGGCGTTCCGGCGGCGGGTAGTCTTTTCCGGCGAGGCGGGGTGATTTGGCGTTGGGCGCGGGAAATCTTTAGGCGGGCCTTGGCAATCTCTTCATTAAAAATAGATGACTTGCGTGGGTAGCTATGCTATAATGTCAGTTAGTATGATTGAGAGGAGAATGCGCATGGAGGAGGTCCATTCCTACACCTTGGAAGTGCTGGGCCAGACGTATCAGGTGCGTTCCAGTGATGATGAGGCGGTGGTTTCGGCAGTGTTCGAGCGGCTGCTTCATGAGGTGGCTGTTGTCGGCGAGGAGCAATCGTTTCTCACGCAGCGGGAACAGCTCCTGCTCGCGGCGCTGAACATTACGCAGCGGCTTCTCGATCTTGAAGAAGAAAATACATTGCTGTTAGACTTGCTCAATGCAGAATAAATAACGAATAGGATGGTGCACTGAATGTTAAAAGATCAACTGATTGATTTTATGAAATCGTTTGAAACCGATCACGATGCTTTCAAGCTCTATGTAACCTTTGACCATGTGCTTTTGCACACCAAGGATTTCACTGCTGTGAACTACAGCGACGAACAGGGCATCGCGGATCTTTTGGAATATATGAATCGCGCTGGCTGGGAACGCATCGAAGAAGACGGCATGCTGGTTGGCGTGAGAAACCTCCAGGCCAAGCAACGCGTCACCCTGGGCCTTGGCGGCCAGGTGAAATGGACCTACGGCCCATTCATGGAAATGAAGGACGTCGACCAGGCCTACCTGGGCTTCATCGAAGGCCTCTTTGAAGAACTGCGCCGCCGCGGCATGACCCTTTTGGCCACCGGCCATCAGCCTGTCAGCGCTGCGAAGGACATCGAAATTGTGCCAACGGCTGCCAACAAATGCCTGGCTGCCTATGCCGAAGGCAACGACGCCCTTATGGACGCGCTCACCGCAAGCGCCCGCATGAGCGTCAGCATGCAGTATGCCCATGTCGACAACTTCGAAAAGCGTTTCCAGGCTGCAGCCATCATCCAGCCAGCACTGGCTGCGCTGTTTGACAACGCTGCCTGGGTAAACGGCAAGGAAAACGACAAGACCCTGTACAACATCAACAACATTCTCACGGCGGACCCTTCCTTCTATCATCTGGAAGACGTCATGAGCGAACACTTCAAATACACCGACTTTGCCGACTTCCTCATGGATGCGCCTGCCGTTGCCATGAAGGACGGCGACACCCTCGTGCCAGCCGGCGACAAGAAGGTGGAAGACGTTTATGCCGACGGCATCAGCAAGGAAGAGATCCTGCGCGAGCTTTCTTTTGTGAAGCCAATGGTGTCCTTCGATGAATACGGCATGACCCTGACCAACATCGACAGCGTGCCATACCCACTGAACATGGCCTATGTCATGATGATGAAGGCGCTGATGTACAACCCAGACCACATCACCGCCCTGCAGCAGCTGATCGAAGAAATGAAGGAAGAAAACCTCATCGCCGCCCATCAGGAGATCCTCACCAAGGGCCTGAAGGCGCCAATGCGCGAAGGCACCGCTTTCGACCTCATCAAGGATCTGTTCTTTATGATTACATTGACAACCGGGCCAAAGGAACAGCATTATCTGCAGCCTTTGAACGCTCTGTTGTTCAAGGATATCACCACCAAAGGCGTCAGCGCGAAACAGTTCGCAAACATGCTGGCGAATGCGTAATCTTAAACGACTCTCGAGCGACAGCTTGGTTTCAAGCTGTCGTTTCGCGTTATTGAAAGGAGTATGGACATGAAACCTGTTGTTGCGATCGTCGGGAGGGCGAACGTTGGCAAATCCACCCTTTTCAACCGACTGACACACACCCGCCGCGCCATTGTCGATGACTTTGCCGGCGTCACCCGCGACCGTCTCTATGAAGACGTGACCTGGTGCGGCAAGACCTTCACCCTCATCGACACCGGCGGCATTGAACTCAAGAGCAACGATGAAATTTTGAAAAACGTGCGTTTCCAGGCGGAAATCGCCATTGATGAATCGGACGTGATCCTTTATGTGGTCGACGCCACCACCGGCATCACCGGTGACGACGAAGAAGTGGCCCAGATGCTGCGCCGCAGCGGCAAGCCTGTGATCCTCGTGGTCAACAAGGTGGAACGCTTCGACGACCTCACCGACGTTTACGAGTTTTACAGCCTCGGCATGGACGAGCTGATTCCTATTTCCGCTTCCCACGGCACCAACACCGGCGACCTTCTGGACGCCGTGCATGCGCGCCTGGAAGCGCTGCCGGACGCTGTGGAGGAAGAAGACGACCGCGTGCACATTGCCGTGGTGGGCCGTCCAAACGTCGGCAAGTCGTCTCTGACCAACGCCATCATCGGCGAAGACCGCTCCATCGTCAGCGATGTGGCAGGCACCACCCGCGATGCCATCGACTCGGTCTTTAAGCACGACGGCGAAGAATTCGTCATCGTCGACACCGCCGGCATGCGCAAGCGCGGCAAGATCGACATGGCCACCGAGCGCTACAGCGTCATGCGTGCGCTGCGCGCCGTGGACCGCTGCGACGTGGCCCTCTTTGTCATCAACGCCGAAGAAGGCCTCATCGAGCAGGACAAGCGTGTGGCTGGCTACGTGCATGAGCAGGGCAAAGGGCTCATCATCGTTGTCAACAAGTGGGACCTCATTGAAAAAGACGATAAAACCATCAACACCTACACGGAAAAAATCAAAAACCAGCTGCTCTTTATGAGCTATGCGCCGATCATTTTTGTTTCGGCATTGACGGGGCAGCGTGTGGGGCGTATTATTGACATCGTCAAAGCGGTTGCAGAAACGCGCCTGATGCGCCTGCCAACCAGTCTGGTCAACGAAATCGTGCGCGATGCGGTGCTCAAAAACCCACCGCCAAGCGACAAAGGCAAGCGCCTGAAGATTTTCTACGCCACCCAGGTCGATGTGGCGCCGCCAACCTTCGCGCTCTTTGTCAACGATGCCGAGCTGATGCATTTTTCCTATCTGCGGTATCTGGAAAACTGCATTCGCAAGCATTTCACATTTGAAGGCACGACCATTCGTTTGGAATTGAGAAATAAAAAAGAGGGATGAGTGATGGAGCAAGTCTCCGTTTTGAATGTCATCATAATCATCATTGTGGCGTATCTTTTGGGTTCGCTGTCGTTCGGCTGGATGGTGGGGCGCCTGAGAGGCGTCAACATCCTTGAAAAAGGCAGCGGCAACCCGGGATTCACCAATGTCTGGCGCACGCTGGGCATCAAGTGGGCGTCGCTGGTGCTGTTGCTGGACGGCCTCAAAGGCTATCTGTCGGCGTTCATCGGCTACCACCTCGGCGGTGAGGTGGGCATGATGATCGGCTTTGTCTGCGCGATCATCGGCCATTCGTTCAGCTGGATGCTGCATTTCAAAGGCGGCAAAGGCATCGCCACCGCCGGCGGTGCGCTCTTGTATGTGTCGCCGCTGACCTTGGTGGCGCTGGTGGTGATCCTGGCCATCATTGTTAAAGTGACCAAGTATATGTCGCTTGGTTCGATCACCGTGGCGATTCTTTGTCCTTTCATTCTGTATTTTGAAGGACAGCCGCCTGTCGTTGTCGGCGTCATCGCCTGCGGCGTCTGCTACATCATCTGGCTGCACCGGGGAAACATCAGACGCCTGTTAAATGGAACGGAAAATAAGATCGGTCAGAAAAGGAGTTGACCCATTATGGCAAAGGTTGCTGTTTATGGTGCCGGCAGCTGGGGCACAGCGCTGGCACAGATATTGGCGTGCAATGGGCATGCCGTGACCCTGTGGGGGCGCAACGAGGCGCAGATGCAGGACATGGCCGACTGCCGCGAAAATAAAAAGTATCTGCCGGGCGTGGCCTTGCACCCGACGCTGCGTGTGACGAGCGCATGGCCGGCAGCCGGCGACTACGATTACTTACTCATCGGCGTGCCAACCCAAAGCCAGCGCGGGCTCTTGGCATCGCACCGCGAAGAATTCCTGGCTTCGGAGGGCGTGCTCATCAACGTGGCCAAGGGCATCGAGACGGCGACGGGCAAGTGTGTGCATGAAGTCTACATGGATGTGCTCGGCGACGCCGTCATGGACCGCTATGTGGTGCTCTACGGGCCAAGCCACGCCGAAGAATTCGGCCGCAACATGCCGACGGCCCTGGTGGCAGCGAGCCAGAACCCGCAGGCTGCCGAAGGCGTGCAGAGCATTTTCATGAATGACAACGTGCGCGTCTACACCGGCAAGGACGTGGTCGGCGTTGAACTGGGCGGCGCCCTGAAGAACATCATTGCCCTGGCCATCGGCATGACCATCGGGCTGGGCTATGGCGACAACGCACGCGCGGCGCTCATGACCCGCGGCCTGGCGGAAATCACCCGCCTTGGCGTGGCGCTGGGCGCAGAGCCTTACACCTTTTTGGGGCTGACCGGCGTGGGCGACCTTTTCGTCACCTGCACCTCCGAACACAGCCGCAACCGCCGCGCCGGCATCATGCTCGGCAAAGGCCAGAAGCTCGACGACGTGCTGGCCAACATGGGCATGGTTGTGGAAGGCGTCTCGACCACCAAGGCGGCGTACGCCCTGGCCAAGGAACGCCACATTGAAATGCCGATTCTGGAACAGATGTATCACGTGCTTTTTGAGGACGGCGATGTCAACGAATGCACAAAAATCTTGATGACCCGTTCGAAAAAAGGCGAACACGACGATTTTGAGAAAAAAGATTCGATAGGGATGAAGTAAACAATGGAAGATATTATCAGCTTGGATCACGTATCCTACATTCGTAATGGAAAATACATTCTGAAAGACGTCAACTGGCACGTCAAACGCGGGGAACACTGGGTCATTTTAGGGCCCAACGGCTCCGGCAAAACGACGACCCTGAACATGGTCAACGGCTACATTTTCCCTTCGGAGGGGCATGTTAAGGTCATGGAATTTGAATTTGGCCATTCCTCCATCATTGAACTGCGCAAGCGCATCGGCTGGGTCAGCTCGGCCCTGTCGCAGTATATTCCAGTCAACGACTACCCACTGCACATCGTGCTCAGCGGCAAATTTGCCTCCCTGGGCCTGTGGGAAAAAGTGGACGACGAAGACGTGGCACGCGCCAACGAGATTTTGGACATGCTCAAGATTCGCCATCTCTCCGACCGCAAGTACGGCATGCTGAGCCAGGGCGAAAAGCAGAAAGTCCTCATCGGCCGCGCGCTGATGAACCATCCGGACATCATCATCTTTGATGAAGCGTTCAACGGTTTGGATATTTTTGCCCGCCGCGACATGGAAGAAACCATTTCCGAACTTTCCAACAGCGACATCACCTTTATCCTCGTCACCCACAACACCGACGAAATTCTGCCGGTGTTCAACAAAGCGCTCCTGATCAAGCACGGCGAGGTGCATTCTCAGGGCAACATCGACGACATGATTCAGTACGACAATCTGTCGGATTTCTACGGCGAAGACGTGGACGTGTTCAAGCACAGAGACCGTTTCTATCTTTCATTGACCGACTCAAAGAAGTAAAGGTTTGTATATGGCATCTCTTATGCTATAATAAAAATGATTATCAATCATTAGGAGGGAAAGGTGTTGCAGACCCTCGAATTTCATCTGGACCACTTCGATGGCCCGATGGACCTATTGATGCATTTGCTGGAAAAAAACAAGATCGATGTCTACGACATCCCCATCAACGAACTGACCGATCAATACCTCATGTACCTGGAAGATGCCAAGAGCATGAATCTGGAAATTGCCAGTCATTTTTTGCTGTTTGCGGCACAGCTTGTGCGCATCAAGGTGAAAATGCTCCTGCCAAGACGGCGCAGCCAGGAGGACGAGGAAGACCCGCGTCAGTCGTTGGTCGATCAGATCGTGGCCTACCGTTTCTTTAAGGAACTGTCGGGCGATCTGGAGGCCCTGCGGGATGTGTCGCAGGCTTACTATCAGCGCAAGGTGGACACCAAGGCGCTGAGCGAAAAATACAAGAAGATGGAACCGCCTGTCGGCCTGGACGCCCGGGTGCTTTTGACAGCCTTTGAAGTGCTGGAAGCTTACTCGGAAGAAAAGACACAGGTCATGGTCATTGAAAAAATGAGCTTTTCCATCGAAGGGTTGAAAGAGGACCTGCTGCAATTCTGCCGCCAGTCGTCGTGCCCAACCTTTCAGAATGTCCTGAAAGGCTGCGGCTCAACCGATGAAATGATCACGTTTTTTCTGGCCTTGCTGGAATGCATTCGACAGAATGAGATTGTGGCTGTGCAGCATGAGCTTTTCGGCGACATTTGGCTGCGGCCGCAAGCGTGTTGAGGAGTAGACATGCTCATAGATAATTCATACAAAGCCATCATCGAAGGGCTGCTGTTCATTGCGGAGGCACCAATGACAGTCACCGATCTTGCCAAGATCGTGGCGATCAGCGAAGGTGATGTGCGCGATATTCTGGCCATGCTCCAGGAAGAGTACGGCCAAGGGGATAAAGGCATTGTGCTGCGCGAGGTGGGCGGTGGTTATCAATTTTCCACGGCACCGATCGTGGCGCCTTATATTGATAAGATTTACTCAGAAAAGAAAACAAAGTTGTCTCATGCTGCGTACGAAACGCTGGCCATCATTGCCTACAAACAGCCGGTGACGCGCAGCCAGATTGAATATATTCGCGGTGTAAAATCTGATGGACCAATTCAACAGCTGCTGCTGCGCGGCCTGATCGAAGAACAGGGCCGGCTGGATCAGCCTGGGCGTCCTGTCGTTTTTGGAACGACGGTGGCCTTTCTTGTGGCATTCGGGTTGAAGCGAATAGAAGATCTACCCAAATATGATGAATGCCAAAATTTTGACTTTGAATTGAAGGACGCAGCGCCAGAAGAGGCAGCTGATGCGCCTGATTTGAAATAAATGTGTAGGAGGAGTTCAAATGTGTGGAATTGTTGGA
>JAXJBF010000080.1:0-2905 GCA_036303105.1 Peptococcaceae bacterium
CCTTGAAGGTTGTCGTGTTCTCTGGCAAACGCACCGTCACCGTTGGCGCTGTGTCGCGGTCGCTGCTTGCCGTCATTTCCGGCACTGGCAGTGCCACTGCGGCGTCGCCGCTCTCAGTGCTTTGAGTAATGGCTTCATCGCTCAGCGTTACCTCAGCTTCCACCTTGCCATCGCTGGCCACAGTGGTTGTCGAGGTAGAGCCGTCTTCCTTGGTGATGGTCGTGGTCGTCGAACCATCTGCGTTGGTCACGGTCTCCTCGCTGTCGGCTGGCTCCGATGGTTCCGGCGTTACCGGCGTGGATGGGGTAGACGGGGTGGAAGGTGTCGATGGAGTAGATGAGCCGTCACCAGTCAACGTGACAGTGATGGTGTAATCGTTGAAATTCGTCGCGCCTGTCACTGGAACTGTCACTGTGTATGCTGCGCCATCGCTAATGCTGCCGCCGCTGTAGCTGAGCCGATCGCCAGCGATGGAGAGACTGCCCACTGCTGCGCTGTCCGTCGTGGTCGGCGTGCCATAGCTGGCGCCGTCCGGCAGCGCTGGCAGGGTCACAGTGCCACTTGCTCCAGGCTGGATGGTGCCGCTCGCTGTGGTTCCGTAAATGGTGGCTGTTGTTTGATAGGTTGTGCTGTCGCCTGTTTCAAAGTTGTAGTTTTTGTTATTCAACCACAGACTGACATTGACCACTTTATCGACCCCTGCCTCTGGCGTATCAAACCATGCTGAAACACTATAATCCGTAGGCATTGTTAAAACAACCTCACCACTTTCGCTTGCAAAGCTTACATCTTTCACCGTCGCCCATACGGACTCATCGAAAATTTTATCTTCCACAACGGTACCTGTAACGGTCAACACAATAGGCTTCACCGTTACGATGTAAGGAATGCGTTCTGTCCCGTTTGCTGCATAAACGGTGTACACACCAGCATCGATAATCTCTACTGACTCAAGAGTCCAGCCAGACCCATCCTGCGTTAATTTTAACGAGTTAAAAAGATCATCGCCTGTATAGGTAAAGGTGGATTGTTCAAGCTTAGGAACCGCCTCTACCGTCCCTTCTGGTGAATGTCCAGTCATCGTGCCAGAATTGCTGAGCGTGCCAGAAACAGTGATGGTCCCTTTGTTCTCAATGGTGCCATGATTGATCGCTGTAATGCCTTCAGCAATCGTAAGGGTTTGACCCTCGGCGATGGTCAGTGTTTTTCCTGCTGGGATGGTGAAATCTGCTGTTGGCGTGACGCTGCTACCATAGATATAACCAGCATCGCCTTCAAAGATAACACCGCTCCATGTTGCTTTATCGACATCTGATGATTCAGAGGAAGACATAAATATCACTGCTTGACCAGGGGAACCGTTTTCTTCCTGAGTAACAAAGGAATTCGGTTCATAAACATTACCAATGCTGGCAATAGAAGGATCATTCGTAGTCGCCGTGACTGTGCCGCCAGAAATGATAATACTTCTGGCATCATGGCTGTACCATCCACCAATGCCAACGCCATGGCCAAAGTTAGTCGCTGTGATGGTGCCGCCGCTGATCGAAATGGTTCCGCAGGAATCAGCATATGTCCCGCTACCGATGCCTGCGCCATTTTGCTTGCAGTAAGCCTCAATCGTGCCACCGGTAATAGTGATGCTGGTGCTGTTGCCCATATAACCACTGCCTATGCCAGCACCTGTTCCATATGGATCGTCTCCGCTTGTCGCTTTGATGGTGCCGCCATGAATGGCAATCATATCGCTATTGCCGTTATCACCACCGCCAATACCGGCGCCACGGCCGCTGCCGGTCGCTGTCACATCGCCGCCATTGATAGTGATGCTGCCGCTGTTGCAAAGACCGCCGCCACCTATGCCGGCACTGCCAAGGTTGCCGTATGTTGTCAAATTGCCACCCGTCGCCGTCACATGACCGCCGTTAATGGTAATAACGCCGCCATTATCGCCCAAAAAGCCAGATGAATCTACACCCGCGCTGCCTATGCCGGCACCGCCCAGGCCACCGGTCGCTGTCACACGACCGCCATTGAGGGTAATGCTGCCGACAGAGCCACTATCATCGTTGGCAGCGCCGCCGATCGCCGCTTCATATTCCCTGCCTGTTGCAGTCAGCGAGCCCATGTCGCTGCCCATCGACTGGGCGTAAATGGTGAGTCTGTTTTTGCTTTGGGTCTCCGAATTGTTGTCGTCGTCCTTCACCCCAATGCCACCAGTCACGTTGAGCGCGCTCCCATCGATCAGAATCAGATGCACATCCCCGCTGACGGTGACACGAATAGGTTCGTCCGCGGCGCCTATGGTCACATTGTTAGTAACCACGTACCAGTATTCCCTCTGCTCGCTGCCTCCCCAGGCAGTATCACTTGCTGTCACCGGCGTCGCTGTTGAACACGTCTGCTGCGTTCCTGTTGCGTCCAGGTACGTCACTTCCTCTGCCCAGGCTGCCGCTGGGTGCGCCAGCAGCACGGCGCCGCAAAGCAGAGCTAAAATGAGCAGGCCTTGAACAAATCGTCGTTTCATGGTTGTTTTCTCCTTTTATGTCGTCGTGTGTCGTCGTTGTTCCTTCGCCGTCAGTCAGGGGCTGCCCCCTTTCTCAAACACGGCAAAATCATATTATCCTTCATTATACCAAAGAAAAAAACACCTGGGTATCAGCCGTTTTGGGGCCAAAAAGTATGAGTGCCCCGCAAAGCCGCGCCCAGACTGGCTTTGCGCGGGCGGTTGCTGACAAAATTTTTTCAATTTTTTTGCAGTGCGGCGTTTTTTGAACGCTGCACCCACCGTAACAGCTCCCTCACTGCCAATATTGGAGCACCTCCACACAGAGTCTTGACACATTCTCATGAAGCTCTTGGCCTTTTCCCGACACCTGCCGCCCGGCTCTATGCTAGAATAACA
>JAXJBF010000081.1:0-19336 GCA_036303105.1 Peptococcaceae bacterium
GTATGTTCAGGTGGACCATGCCAACGATCCATTTGACGCTTTTACCCGCCCAACCGTCAATAAATCGTTGTTGGATTTCATGAAGATGATTGAGGACATCACAGGTGTACAGTGGGCAGAACGCGTGCCAAAGAACCTGCCGATTTATTCGATTGCTGGCGATGAAGATCCATTCGGCATGTACGGCCAGGGTGTGTATGAAACGTCGAACTGGCTGGCAAGCACAGGCCATGACATCACGACGCTGGTTTACCCGGGCTATCGTCATGAAATCCATAACTACGCCGATCTTAAAGACGAGGTGTGTGATGGTGTGATCGAGTTTATGCTCGATGTGATGGACATTTAATGGCTGTTGATGGCCGGTGCCTGAAAGATGAAGCATGGGGAAAATTGCCCTCTTTACTTTTCTGCGGTCATCTTCTATAATATAGCTGTTATACAGAACAATATGATACGAAGAACGGGAGCCGGTTTATGGCACTGTGACAGGGAGAGATGGCTGGACTGGAACCATCTTACAGAACATAAACAGAAGGATTTCGCCCGGGAGTATGTTTTCTTGAACAGAGTAGGGAAAACCGTTGGCGGCGTTAACGCATGAGAGTGATCTGTGCATGAGCGCAGATAATAAGGGTGGTACCACGGCACTTCGTCCCTTGCGGGGACGGAGTGCTTTTTTATTTTGAAGGAGGAACATAATGAAAGACGCTTTAATGCAAATCAAAGAGGCTGCACTTGAAGCCATCAAAGATCAAGATGATCTTGAAAAAATCAATGAACTGCGTGTCAAATACCTTGGCAAAAAAGGTGAATTGACCGCGATTCTTAAAGGCATGGGTAAATTGTCCAAGGAAGAACGTCCTGTGATTGGTGAATTGGCCAACACAGTGCGTGATGCAATCAGCCATGCTTTGGAAGAAAAGACGGAAGATCTGCGTGCTAAGGCATTGGATGCCAAGCTGGCCGCAGAAACCCTCGACGTGACGCTGCCAGGTGCCAGCATGCCGCAGGGGCATCTGCATCCACTGACTCAGGTTATCAATGATGCTAAGCGCATTTTTACCGGACTCGGCTTTGAAGTGGCAGAAGGTCCGGAAATTGAAAGCGATTATTATAATTTTGAAGCGCTGAACCTGCCACCGGATCATCCGGCTCGTGATATGCAGGATACATTCTATATCAATAATAAGGTGGTTTTGCGTACGCAGACTTCTGGCTGCCAGGTGCATGCCATGGAACGTATGCAGGGCAAACTGCCAGTTAAGATCATTGCACCGGGTCGTGTATATCGCCGCGATGATGACGCTACCCATTCTCCAATGTTCCATCAGATTGAAGGCTTGCTCGTTGATGAACACATTACCATGGCCGACCTCAAAGGTGTGCTTCTGGCATTTGCTCGCGAAATGTTCGGACAGGATGTAAAGATTCGTCTGCGTCCAAGTTATTTCCCATTCACCGAACCATCCGCTGAAGTCGACATCAGCTGCGTGGCTTGCGGCGGCAAGGGCTGCCGTGTTTGCTCCCACACTGGCTGGCTGGAAATTCTCGGCAGCGGCATGGTACATCCAAATGTTCTTCGTGCAGGCGGCTATGATCCTGAAAAGGTCACCGGCTTTGCTTTTGGGATGGGTGTAGAACGTATCGCAATGCTTCGTTATGGCATCAACGACTTGCGTCTGTTGTTCGCCAACGACGAACGTTTCTTGAAACAGTTTTAATAGGAGGCTGGCATGTTAGTATCATATAATTGGTTAAAAGAATATGTTGATATTGAACCATCCGCCTACGAATTGGCGGAGATCATCACGCGCGCTGGTGTTGAAATCGGCGGCGTAGAACCAACGAACAAAGGTGTTAAGGGTGTCGTTGTAGCCAAGGTGTTGACCTGTGAAGATCATCCAAATTCGGATCATCTGCATGTATGCACAGTGACCACCGATGGTGAAAATGTGATTAAAGTCGTCTGCGGGGCACCGAATGTCGCTGCAGGACAAAAGGTCATGTTTGCTCAGGTTGGTGCGCTTCTGCCTGGTGATGTGGTGATTCAGGCCACGAAGCTGCGTGGTGAAGAATCTAATGGGATGATCTGCTCCATGCAGGAAATTGGTATTGATGAAGACCTCGTTTGTCCATTGGACAAAGATGGTATTCGTGTATTGCCAGAAGACGCACCACTCGGTGTTGACGTCATGGAATATCTCGGCTTGAATGACTGGGTATTGGATGTTGATTTGACCCCAAACCGCAGCGACTGCCTGAGCGTATACAACATTGCCAAAGAAGTTGGGGCGCTGCTGAAAAAGCCGGTTCGCCCAATCGACATTACCACCAAAGATGGCGATGAGATCAATGGCAAGATGCACATTACCAACAATGCGCCAGCACTCTGCCATCGTTTCACTGGCACCATGATTGAAGGTGCGAAAATTGGCCGTTCCCCACTTTGGATGGAACACCGTCTGCAGTGTGCGGGCATGCGCCCAATTTCCAACTTGGTTGACGTTACCAACTATGTCATGATGGAATTGGGACAGCCATTGCATGCTTATGATTACAACAATTTGGCAGGTCACGAGATCATTGTTCGTACCGCCGAAGCTGGTGAACATATCACGACCCTCGATGGTCAGGATCGTGCACTGACCGATGAAATGCTTTTGATTTGTGATGGTGAACGTGCCATCGGCATTGCTGGGGTTATGGGCGGTGAAAATACCGAAGTTGAAGACACCACCACCGATGTTATGATCGAAGCTGCTTGCTTCCAGGCGGTGAATGTTCGTCGCACAGCTGTGGCCTTGGGGCTGCGCACAGAAGCTTCCTTGCGCTTTGAAAAGAACGTGAACATCGACGAGACTGCTTTTGCCGGCTGGCGTGCCGCTAACCTGATGTGTGAAACATCTGGAGCGCGTCTGGTTGCTGGGCAGATCGATGAATACCCAACGCCACATGAACCTGTGATCGTATCCATGAAATATCAGAAAGCCAACGACGTTCTGGGAACGGATATCCCTTATGCTGAAATGCGCGGCTACCTGCTCGACTTGGGTTTTAAGATTGTGGAAGAAGACGAAGAAAGCCTGACGGTGAAGGTGCCATCACATCGTCCAGACGTCTCCATTCAGGAAGACTTGATCGAAGAAATTGCTCGTCTCTATGGCTACGATAAAATTCCTGAAACCCTGCCATTTGGGGCTACCAACCCAGGTGTGTTAACGCCGGAACAGCGTATGACTGATCACATTAAGAATACTTTGGCTGGATTGGGTCTTGATGAAATTGTGACTTACAGTTTCATCAGCAAAAAGCATTGTGATCTTCTGCGTTATGCTGAAGATGACGTACGCCGCAATCAGATCGTGATCTCCAACCCGCTCAGTGAAGACATGAGCGTCATGCGTACGAGTCTGCTGCCTTGCATGTTGGATACGTTGAGCAGCAATGTACACCATCATCAGCAGGATCTTGCGTTCTTTGAATGCAGTTCCGTATTCTCCAGCGATCATCCGCTGACCATGGAGAATTTGGCAACAGAAGATCAGCATCTTGTCATTGGCTTGACGGGACAGACTCAGAAAGATTGGACCGGCAGTCAGAAAGCGTACGACTTCTATTATCTCAAGGGCATTATCGAAAGACTGCTTGCTTCGCTGCACATCACTGATTGGCATGTTGAAGCGGTGAAAGACGATCCAACTTGGCATCCAGGCCGCACCGCAGCCCTTTATATTGGCGAAAAACGCTGCGGGATCTTTGGAGAACTGCATCCAGTCGTCGTGAAGAATTATGACATCAAGGCACCTGTTTATGCTGCTGAAATTACAATGGATGCGTTGGTTGGCGTAGGTGAAGTGGTGCCTGTTTATGAACCAACCCCAATTTATCCAGCGATGCCTCGTGACCTGGCCGTTGTTGTTGACAAGAACATGGAAGTTGGCAAGATCGAAGAAGCCATTCGTGCGGCTGAACCAAACTATCTCAAGAAGATTGATGTGTTTGATGTATATGAAGGCATTCAGGTTGGCCTTGATAAGAAATCTGTTGCTTTCTCGTTTATCTTCCAGAGTGATGCACAGACCTTGACCGATGATTTGGTTCAGACTGAGATGGATAAAATTGTTGCGGCCATCGAACGCGATTGTCAGGGGCAACTTCGCGCCTAAAGACAGTCAGAAGAGGATAACGAATGGATCCAATCGCTTTTGAACTTGGACCAATTTCGGTTCATTGGTATGGCATTCTTATTGCCTGTGCATTTTTGATTGGCGTCTGGGGATCACTGCGGGAAGCCAAACTGGAAGGCGTTAATGAAGATCATTTTTTGAATCTCATCATTATCTGTATTGTTTGTGCGGTGATTGGCGCGCGGGCGTATTATGTCATTTTTGAGTGGGGCTATTATAGCCAGCATCCAAGCGAAATTATTGCAACGTGGCATGGCGGCTTAGCCATTCATGGTGGTGTGATTGGTGGTATTTTAGCAATTGCTGTTTGCGCATGGCATTATCGCATGCGCATTTGGCAATTGTTGGATATCATTGCGCCTTATCTGATTTTGGGACAAGCCATTGGCCGCTGGGGGAACTTTTTTAATCAGGAAGCGTATGGTTATGAAGTTAGTCCAGATGTGGTACCGTGGGCCATGTATATTGATGGTGCTTATCGTCATCCGACTTTTCTGTATGAGAGCATATGGGATATCATTGGCTTTTTGCTGTTGATTTTCGCATCGCGACATCCTAAACTGAAGGAAGGCGACATTGCATTGTTGTATTTTATATACTACTCTGCAGGACGCTTTATCATTGAAGGATTTCGAACAGACAGCCTCATGCTGGGGCCGCTTCGCGTGGCACAGGTGGTTTGTATTATTGCTATCGTTGCGTCGATCGTGATTGCTTTGGTGCGACGTAAAAAAGCGCCAAGCAGATCGGTGTATCTGGCAGAAAAAAGGGCGCATAAGAAAGGATGATCCCAATGGGTAATGAAATATATGAATCAGGTGAAGATTATCTGGAAACCATACTGCGATTGAAAGAGCAGCTGGGGCAGGTGCGCAGCATTGATATTGCGCGCGACCTAGATTATTCAAAGCCAAGCGTGAGCCGAGCCATGAAAATCCTTACAGAAAAAGGCCTGGTTTATATGGATGGCAGAAAGTTTATCCATTTGACAGATGAAGGGCTTGCTAAGGCAAAAAGTGTTGCAGGACGGCATCATTTGTTCAAGGACATGCTGGTTGAAATATTTGGCGTGTCGGAAGAAACGGCGGAAGAAGACGCCTGTCGCATTGAACATATTGTCAGCGAAGAAACGGTCCAGAAAATTAAGGAAAAACTGGAAATGTATCGCAATCACCCGCATCCCAATGTTTAATAAATGATTTAAAAAACACGCAGCAGAAATGCTGCGTGTTTTTTTGTGCAGAAGTAAGGTTATTGTAAATTGGCTGTCATCGCAGCGTAAGACAAAGTCATTAAACTTAACAAAGATTCAAGAAAGGAATGAGATAACGATGAGAAAAATGGTTCAATTGATAGTGGCTTTGCTGGCTTGCGGTTTGTGCCTGCTTATTATGGCATCGCAGCCAGACCGAACAGTCGACAGAAAGGGGCTGCGATGATGAAAAAGATGCTGCAAGGCGTTCTAGTGGGACTGGTTGCCGTGCTTGTGATCGCCATGGTGTTTTTTTGGACAGGCATTGGTACAGAAATCTATTACACACAGATTGACAATACGAAGGTGGTTGAGATTGAACCCAATGCAGGCATGACCTATTCCTATACTCTGATGTGTTACGGTGAAGATGGTCGTGAAAAAAACCTCACCTTTCGCACTGAGCGTGTTCTGCGCGCAGATGCTTATCTAAAATTAACTGTGGCACCGCTGCGTGGTGTGGTAAGTTGGGAAGAGGTGATGCTGGAGGCGATGCCAAGCATGGTACAGAAAGTGTATAGTGTCAAACGATAAGCGTTGGTAGCCAGCAGAGACAAAGCAGCGGCGATAAAAATGCCCGATTCCTGTGAGGATTTTTTCCTTCAACAGGTCTCGACCGTTGACGATGGCGACGATAATTTATATAATATTGATTAGTGAATTCTTCCGTTGTTATAGTACACAGGAAGAAAAAGAAAGGGCATTTTAAAATGAAAGAACAATATGATTTCAAGAAAATAGAATCAAAGTGGCAGCAGAAGTGGCATGACACAGACATGTACCGTGCTGATGACAGCCGTAAGCCAAACTACTACTGCCTGGAAATGTTCCCATATCCATCTGGCAATTTGCACATGGGACATGTGCGTAACTATTCTATTGGGGATGTCATTGCACGTTTTAAGACCATGCATGGTTATAATGTACTGCATCCAATGGGTTGGGACTCTTTTGGTCTGCCGGCAGAAAATGCCGCTATTAAACACGGCATTCCACCAGCAAAATGGACAAAAGAAAATATCGCCAATATGAAACGTCAGTTTAAGGCGCTGGGTCTCAGCTTTGATTGGGACCGTGAAGTGACGACGTGCCTGCCTGATTACTATCGCTGGACGCAATGGATCTTTTTACAGCTGTATAAGCACAATCTTGCCTACAAGAAGAATGCCAGTGTAAACTGGTGCCCAAGTTGTGCTACTGTATTGGCTAACGAACAGGTCGTTGACGGTAAATGTGAACGTTGTGACTCCGTTGTAGAAAAGAAATCTTTGGATCAATGGTTCTTCAAAATTACGGATTATGCACAGCGTTTGCTGGATGATCTTGATAAACTGGAAGGCTGGCCAAATAAGGTCAAAGTCATGCAGGAAAACTGGATCGGTCGCTCCGAAGGGGCAATGATTACTTTTGATACTGAGATTGGTGAAACCTTCGAAGTGTTCACCACACGCCCAGATACCTTGTTCGGGGTAACCTACGTGGTATTTGCACCAGAACATCCATTGGTTGAAAAATTGATTGCTGATAAGAAAGAAAAAGCGGATGTTGAAGCTTTTGTAGATCGTATCACCAAGATGAGTGAGATCGAACGTACTTCGACAGAAACCGAAAAAGAAGGCATCTTCACCGGAGCTTATGCCATCAACCCGATCAATGGTGCAAAGGTGCCAATTTTCGTTGGTAACTATGTCATCTATGAATATGGTACTGGTGCTGTTATGGGTGTACCAGCCAGCGATGAACGTGACTTTATGTTCGCCAAGAAATACGATCTCCCAATCATCGTTGTCGTTACGCCAGAAGATCATGTGTTGAGTGTTGAAGAAATGGAAACGGCCTATGTCGATGAAGGCGTGATGGTAAATTCCGGCGAATTTGATGGTATGAAGAACGTTGAAGCTGGGCGCGGCATTGTTGCTAAACTTGATGAAATGGGTAAGGGCCATGCGACGGTGAACTTCCGCTTGCGCGACTGGCTGATTTCCCGTCAGCGTTATTGGGGCGCGCCAATTCCAATCATCTATTGCGATGATTGCGGCGCTGTTCCCGTTCCGGAAGATCAACTTCCTGTTATGCTTCCAGAAGATGTCAAATTTAAACCAACTGGTGAATCTCCACTGACTTATGTTAAAGATTTTGTGGAAACAACTTGCCCAATTTGCGGTAAGCCTGCTCGTCGTGAAACCGATACGATGGACACCTTTGTTTGCTCCAGCTGGTATTATCTGCGTTATTGCGATCCACATAATACAGAAAATCCATTTGATAAGGATAAAGTAGATTTTTGGATGGAAAATGGTGTCGATCAATACATCGGCGGCGTAGAACACGCTATTCTTCATTTGCTTTATGCTCGTTTCTTTACCAAAGTGTTCAATGATTTTGGTATGTGCAGCACCGATGAACCATTCCGCAATCTCTTGACGCAGGGGATGGTTCTTAAAGATGGCGCCAAGATGAGTAAATCCAAGGGAAACATCGTTTCTCCTGAAGACATTCTCAATCAGTATGGTGCTGATACAGCCCGTCTCTTTATTCTTTTTGCTGCTCCACCAGATCGTGATCTGGAATGGAATGATCGTGCTGTTGAAGGGTGCTATCGATTCCTTAACCGTGTATGGCGATTGGTTGTAGAATACTATCTTGAAGATGAAGCGGGTAATGTTGATGAAGCGGAAGAAAAGGAACTGCGTCGTTTGACCCATACGACCATTAAACGTGTGACAGAAGACATTTCTAAACGCTTCAATTTTAATACAGCTATTTCAGCCATCATGGAAATGGTTAATGGTCTCTATCATTTCAGAGAAACCAGTGGCCAAAAAGTAACGCCTGCAGTCAGAGAGGCTATTGAAACGCTGATGCTGTTGATGGCACCAATTACTCCACATATTGCAGAAGAAATGTGGGAAAAGACTGGACATAACGAAAGCATCCATCTCCAAAAATGGCCTGAATTGGATGAATCTGCATTACAGGTCGATGAAGTGGAATTGGCTGTACAGGTTAATGGCAAGTTGAAAGCACGCATAGTCGTTGCTAATGATCTTGATAAAGAGGCCATCATTGAAAAAGCGATGCAGGAACAAAAAGTTCAGGATGCTATTGCAGGCAAGACGGTAAGAAAAACCATTGTCGTGCCAGGCAAACTCGTTAATATCGTAGCAGGTTAAGCCTATGAATACACATTCAGAGCAAACACATAAGATTCATATTCCGCGGCTTGTTGTGGCAGCGGTACAGGGGCGCTCTGGCAAAACCACGTTCACCATAGGGCTCCAGAGAGCCCTACGGGAACGTGGTCTTTTGTTGCAGGGCTTTAAAAAAGGTCCGGATTATATTGATCCAAGCTGGTCAACTTTTGCCAGTGGCGTGCCTTGTCGCAACCTGGATGCGGTGATGATGACCAAAGAACAGATTTTGCATTCTTTTTGTACGCATGCCGCCAACAAAGACATCGCCGTTATTGAAGGCGCGATGGGTATTTTTGATGGATTAGATTGGCAAGGTGGAAACAGTACCGCAGAACTGGCTTACATTTTACAAGCACCAGTCATTCTCGTTGTTAATACCACTCGTATCACACGTAGTGTGGCAGCAATCATCAATGGTGTGGTCAATTTTGATAAACGCATTCACATCGCAGGTGTGGTTCTCAACCAAGTGGCACGTCCACGACATCTTAATATCATGCGTAAAAGCATTGAAGAGTACTGTGGCGTTCCTTTGTTGGGTGCATTGCCAAAAGCCAAAGATGTTGAGATTCCGGATCGTCATTTAGGATTAATTCCAGCTGCTGAACAAGACGCGTTACAATCACGGATTGACGGCCTTGCCAAATTGGTGAGCGATCATGTGGATATTGATGCGTTGTTAGACATTGCTCAAGCCGCGCCGCCGCTTGCAGACCCATTACAGTCCAAGCAGCATGAAAGTGGTGGGGAACGTGTAAAAATTGGCGTGTTTAGAGACAGGGCTTTCAGTTTCTACTATCCAGAAAATCTCGAGGCACTGGAAGCCGAAGGTGCTGATCTGGTTTATCTTGATGCTTTGCATGATACATTGCCAGATTTGGATGGTCTCTATATTGGCGGTGGTTTTCCAGAAGTTTTCGCTCAGGAATTGGAAGATAATGTGGCCATGCGGCAGGCTGTAAAGGCGGCTTCTGACCATGGAATGCCGATTTACGCAGAATGCGGCGGTTTAATGTATCTTGTTAAAGAGTTAATAAGTGAAAATAATCACTACAAAATGGCTGGCGTCTTTGACTGTACCGTAGCTATGGAGAAGCGTCCGGTCGGGTTAGGATATGCTTTTCAGCGCGTAACAGCAGATAACCCGTTTTTCACAGAAAACACACGCGTCGTTGGGCATGAGTTCCATCATTCCAGAGTGCATTTTTCTGAGGGCGCTGCCCCTGCTATGTATGGCTTTAAGACTGAGCGTGGGAAAGGCATTGCAGAGCAGGATGGTGTGCTATATGATGGCCTTGTGAACCAGCAAGCATTAGCAACGTACCATCATTTTCATGCAGCATCATCAACGGAATGGGCGGAAAGATTTTTACAATTAAGCCGAACCTTCCATAAAAATAAATGATATTTATTGCTGAAATTAAGATAAACTCGGACGACCGTCACGCTATTTATTGCAAAATTTCACAAAGTATGAGAAACTAGTTAAAGTAGATGAGTGAATTGTCGGGTTACGACAAAGAAGATAATCTATCACAGGAAGGAGAGAAGAGAGATGTACTTAGTAGAAGTTGATGAAACCAAATGTGTTGGTTGTGGTGCATGCGCTTCCGACTGCCCACAGAACGTTTACGAACTCGTTGACGGTGTTTCTACCGTAAATGAAAACGAATGCATCGGCTGCCAGACCTGCATTGCAGTATGCCCAGCTGACGCTATTTCTCTGAACGAATATTAATTCCAGCCACGGGTTGCACCCGTGACAAATAATATGGAGGTGTATGGATTTGTCTACCAACAGACCGATGATGGATGAGATGAAGCAAGGCAAATGGCCTTCCTTCGTCAAAGAAATTGAAAAAGCTGCATCCGTCAAAAAAGATGTATCTGATACTCTGCTCGATTTATTGGAAGAATCTTATGAAGTTAAGATGCCATTGTGGAAACACGGCGGTATCGTAGGTGTTCGCAGTTACGGCGGCGGTGTTGTAGGTCGTTATACCTTAAAGCCTGAAAAATACCCTGCAGTAACCGAATTCCATACCATGCGTATCAACCAGCCATCTGGTTTCTTCTATAAATCTGATGACCTTCGCACCCTGTGCGATATCTGGGACAAGCACGGTTCCGGTATCACCAACATGCACGGTGCTACTGGGGACGTTATCTTCCTCGGTACCACCACCGATCATCTGCAGCCTTGCTTCAACGACCTGTCTGAAGCTGGTTGGGACCTTGGTGGTTCCGGTTCTAACCTCAGAACCCCAAGCTGCTGCGTAGGTCCTGGCCGCTGCGAATTCGCATGCTATGACACTTTGGATTTCATCTACAATGTTACCCAGCATTATCAGATGGAATTGCATCGTCCAATGTGGCCTTACAAGTCCAAAATCAAAGCTTCCGGCTGCCCTAACGACTGCGTATCCGCAACTGCACGTTCCGATATTGCGGTTCTCGGTACCTGGAGAGACGACATCCAGGTAGATCAGGCTGAAGTAGCTGCTTATGCAGATGCTGGACTTCCAATCAAGGCGATCATTGGCCGCTGCCCAACCCACTGCATCAGCTATGATGCTGACAAGAAGGAAATCACCATTGACAACGCTAACTGCACCCGTTGCATGCACTGCATCAACAACATGCCAAAGGCTCTGCACGTTGGTAAAGACAAAGGTGCTACCATTCTTCTCGGTGGTAAAGCTACCATCGTTCAGTCCGCATTCCTTGGCTGGACTGTTGTTCCTTTCATGAAGCTTGACAAAGAAAACGACTACGAAAACTTCAAAGATTTCGTAGAACGTGTCTGGGATTGGTGGGATGAACACGCTAAGACCCGTGAACGTCTCGGCGAATTGATCTACAGACTTGGCATGAACTCCATGCTCAAAGCTATCGACATGAAACCAGTACCTCAGATGGTTGATCACCCACGTGAAAACCCATATATCTACTGGTATGGTGAAGATTTTAATCAAACGGAGGTGGCTGAATAATGATGTCTCAATACGCTGCAACTGATATTGGACCTCCGCACTACTGGGATAAAATGCCTAAGATGTGCCAGGACAACTATGGTCAGTGGCAATATCATGAAAAAGTAAAACCAGGTGTTCTGAAACACGTTGGTCCTGCTGGTGCCCTCTACACCGTACGTGTAGGTTCTACCCGTCTGCTTTCCACCGAATCTATTCGTTGGTTCGCTGACCTCGCAGATAAATATTGCGATGGGCATCTTCGTTTCACGACCCGTTCTTCTATCGAATTCATGACGACTGAAGAAGAAAACGTTGACAAGATCATCGAAGAAGTTGAAGCTTATGGCTTCCCTGTTGGTGGTACTGGTCGCTCCCTGCGCACCATGCTCCACACCCAGGGTTGGGTACACTGCCACAGTGCTGCTACCGACGCTTCTGGTACCGTTAAAGTTGTTATGGATGCACTCTATGACTACTTCAAACGCGATGACCTGCCATCTCACCTGAAGATCTCCATGGCTTGCTGCTTGAACATGTGCGGCGCTGTACACTGCTCCGACATTTCCTTCGTAGGTATGCACAGAACCATTCCTCGCGTTATCGACGAACAGGTTGCTGACTCCTGCGAAATTCCAAACCTCGTTGCAGCTTGCCCAGTAGGTGCTATCCGTCCAAACCCTAAGAAGAAATCCGTAACCATCAACGAAGAAAAGTGCATGTACTGCGGTAACTGCTTCTCTGTTTGCCCTGCACTTCCTATCGCTGACCCAGAAAACGACGGTCTGGCTGTATTCGTAGGTGGTAAGGTTTCCAATACCCGTAAGGGCCCTGCTTTCTCTAAGCTCGTTGTTCCTTACATTCCTAACGAACCACCAAGATGGCCAACTCTCGTTAACACCATCAAACATCTCGTTGAAATCTGGGTTGAAAACGCTAAGCCAGGCGAACGTTATGGTGAATGGGTTGAACGTATTGGTTGGGAAAAATTCTTTGAAATTTCCGGTCTGGAATTCACCGATAAGCACATCGATGACTTTACCTTCTCTGTAAAGACCTTCCGCACGACCTCTAATTTCAAATACACCAACGCAGTTGAAACCATGTAATTTGGTTTAGCCCTGTAACATCTGTCGAAAGGAGATGTCATAATGGCTGACTTTACCAAAGAAGAACTTGAAGCGAAGATTATCGAATTTCTTGGCACCAAAGAAAAGGCTAAAAACCGCGAAATCGCAGATGCCCTTGGTGTAAAGAAGCGCGATGTCGACGTTGCAGTCGCTGACTTGGCAAATGATGGGAAGATTGAATATCTCTATCTCGGGACTTCCTATGTAACTCTTCCTAAAAAGTAATTTTTAGGGTGAATGACGAGGGATTCATGAGTAAATCTTATTGAATCCCTCCTTAAATAGCTTTTCATTACAAACAAGTAATGATATAATATGTAAAGGAGATACAAATGGCTTTATTGGATGATTGCATGGAATGGCTGGACTTTTGTGAAGATTTGATTCGTGAGATCTCGGATTCAAAGCTGAGTGATTACAAAATGGGTCAAGTCGAAGGCTTAAGAATGGCTACTGAAATGTTGAAAGACTATCTTGTCGAATATCCAGGCTTTGTAGATCCGATACATAAATTTGACAAATTTAAAATGTGAGGTGCTTAATCAATGCCAGAAATCGATGTAAATGGTAAAAAAGTCGAAGTCGATGAAGACGGTTTCTTAGTAAGCCTTGACCAGTGGGACGAAGACGTTGCTAAGTACTTGGCTGAAACCGAAGGTCTCAGCGAACTCAGCGAAGATCACTGGAAACTCATCAACTATCTGAAAGACTACTACAACGAATACGGTATCGCTCCAATGGTTCGTAAGATGACCAAGGAATCTGGTTTCTCTCTGAAAGAAATCTATGATCTCTTCCCATCTGGTCCAGCTAAGGGCGCATGCAAAATCGCTGGTCTTCCAAAACCAACCGGTTGCGTATAATTTATACGTTTAATTTGGAATTTAAAGCGCATCGGATAACCGATGCGCTTTTTATATTATATAAATGAAAAAGTTATAGTATGTGGTGCCTTGAAATATCCATGAATAAAATTGCATTCGAAGGCAACATTTGCTATAGTAAAAGAATACAGTAAGGGAGGGTTTTTGATGAAGAGATTTCATGAAGTTGAAATTGCGGGGCTGAAACGCCAGTTGCCATTGTATCAAATTGATGAAGAAACTTGGATTCCCTTGTTCATTGCGTACAACGATGTTGCGTTGATTCAAGTGGCAGCTGAGGAGCTGTTGAAAAAAGTGCCCGATTTTGATTGCATTGTGACCGAGGAAATTCAAGGAATTTCATTGGCCTATGCAATGACCCTGTTATCCCAAAAAGAGCGCTTTGTCGTTGCAAGAAAAAGTGCTAAGGCATATATGGATGACGCCGTTGCCATTCAAGTTGTGGAGCATGGTGAAGAAGAGGACCACTATAAGCGTCTGTATTTATCAAAGGATGATGCAGAATATATTGCTGATAAGCGAATTTTGCTTGTGGATGATGTTGTTCTACATGGTTCTACAATGAGTGCGCTGTCTGATTTGGTGAGCGCATTGGGTGGTTATGTGGTAGGCGAAGCAAGCATTATTCGACATGGGTTCAATAGCAATGTTTCAGATGAATACATCGATAAATCCTATTTACTGTCTTTACCATTGTTTTCTAACGATGGCAAGCAAGTTTGAATTTAATTCTATTTATGGAGATGAGATTTTCAATGAGAAGTGATGAAGTCAAAAAGGGGCCTACACGTGCGCCTCATCGTTCATTGTTTTATGCAATGGGCTATACCGCTGAAGATTTGAAGAAGCCTTTAATTGGTGTTGTAAATGCTCAAAATGAGGTGATTCCAGGGCATTTTCATTTAGATGAAATTGCTCGCGCTGTGAAAGCTGGTGTGCTGGGTGCAGGTGGAACGCCGATGGAATTTCCATCGATTGGCCTCTGTGATGGTATTGCCATGAACCATTCTGGTATGAACTATTCGTTGGCAAGTCGTGAGTTGATTGCAGATTCCATTGAATCCATGTATATGGCCTATAAATTTGATGGCCTTGTTTTGATTGGCAATTGTGATAAAATCGTTCCAGGGATGTTGATGGCTGCAGCACGTTTGAATGTACCATGCGTGTATGTCAGTGGTGGCCCAATGCTGCCGGGACGATTCCGCGGCGAAGACAGCGATTTGAGTCGTGGTGGTTTTGAAGCGGTGGGCGCATATTCTGCTGGTAAGATTGATGCAGATACACTTACAGAAATGGAAGAAACAGCATGTCAGACTTGTGGTTCCTGCTCTGGGATGTATACTGCAAACACCATCAATTGCCTTGCTGAAGTTCTTGGTATTGCGCTGCCTGGAAATGGTACCATTCCTGCACCATATGGTGCACGTAAGGCGCTGGGGCGTAAAGCCGGGAAGCAGATTATGGAAATGGTTGAAAAGAATATCTGCGCACGCGACATTCTCACTAGAGAGGCCTTTTTGAACGCTATTACCGTAGATATGGCTATTGGTGGCTCAACCAATACAGTTCTGCATTTGATGGCCATTGCTAATCAAGCACAAGTAAAAATTACGTTGGAAGACTTTGATCGCATCAGCAACAGTACACCGCAAGTGTGCAAGCTGAGCCCAGCAAATACGCAACACATTAATGAGTTAAATGAAGCGGGTGGTATTCCTGCATTGTTGAAACAGCTTCTTGATGCTGGCAAAGTTGATGGTTCTGTTATGACGGTAACTGGCAAGACCATGGCGGAAAATGTTGCAAATGCCGTAGTCAGAAACCGCAACGTCATTCATAGCTTTGATGAAGCATATTCGCAAACTGGTGGGTTGGCTGTATTGCGCGGTAATTTGGCCCCAGATGGTGCTGTTGTAAAACAAGGCGCTGTAGCACCTGAAATGCTGAAGCACTCAGGCCCTGCTCGTGTGTTTGATTCTGAAGCGGAAGCTTTTGATGCTATTACTAACAATCAGATTAAATCTGGCGATGTTGTCGTTATTCGCTATGAAGGGCCAAAAGGTGGTCCTGGGATGAAGGAAATGCTTTCTCCAACATCTGCTATTATCGGTGCTGGTCTTGGTAAGGAAGTTGCATTATTGACTGATGGACGTTTTTCTGGCGCAACAGCAGGTGCATGCATTGGTCATATTTCTCCAGAAGCAGCTGAAAACGGACCTCTTGGTTTGGTTAATGAAGGCGATATCATTGATATTGATATTCCAAATCGTTCGCTTTCTGTTCGTTTGACTGATGAAGAATTGGAAGCACGTAAGGCAGATCACAAAACGCCAAAGCGTGATTTGATCGTAAATTCTTATTTGCGCCGTTATGCATATTTGGTGACATCTTCCAGCACTGGGGCTGTAATGAGAGACCCACTTCTTGATGAAGAATAATTAAAGGTGTTAAGGCCGTGAACCTTTATATAGGTTTACGGCTCTTTTTTATGGAACTATTAAGAAATTGAAATAATGCTGTGAGGGTTATAGAACAATGTGAATATTTGTGGTAGGATAACGATGAGATGATTGGCGGTATTAGAAAGGAGAGGGGCCTATGCGGATAATGATCGTCACGGAGGAGTTTTTGCCCGTCGCGGATGGGTTGGTCCTGCGACTGACGGAGGCTATTCGCTATTTTTTGAAAGAAGGTCATCAGGTGGTTGTAGTGACGCCAGACCGTGGCATTGATCAATTTGAAGATGCAACCATCTATGGTATTCAAGATAAGAAATTGCCGTTTGGTAAGAAGTTGTTTTGGGCACCTTCTCTGACGCGGATCAATGATATTATGATGGATTTTTCGCCTCAGGTGGTTCATATCGTTAATCCACTGCTTTTAGGCGTTGCTGCATCGCAATACGCGACAAAGCTGGAAATTCCAGTCGTTGTCAGTTATCATACAAATTATATGAGCAGTTTGAAACGTCTTCATTTAAATCATCGAGTATCTGAAAAAATGATCTGGAAAGCGCGACAAAAAATTTCGGCTAGTGCTTCGCTGAATCTTTGCACATCACATGTTATGCGACATTCTTTAGAAGGTTTTGGAATATACAATGCACATGTATTAAAGCGTGGCGTGGATTCAGAAAAACGCAATCCAAAATATGCATCTGAAGATATGCGACTGATTTTAAACAAAGGGCAAAAAGATAAAAAGTTGCTTGTCTATGTGGGGAGTTTATTAAAACGAAAAGATCTAGAATCTTTGCTCCCAATGATGAGACGGCGCAGTGATGTGTGTCTGGCAATCATTGGAGATGGTGAACATAGGGCAGAACTTGAAAAAACGTTTAGCGGAACAAATTGTGTGTTTACTGGTTATCTGCGTGGACGAAACTTGGCTGAAGCTTATGCTTCGGGAGATGCCTCTATTTTCCCAACATTAACGGAGCAAGTAGGCTTGACCTTGTTAGAAGCCATGGCTTCTGGTGTACCGATTATTGCGGTGCGCAGTCCGTTAACGATTGAGCAGTTCGAAGATGGACGAGACGCTATTTTTTATACATCAGGGGATGAGGATTCCCTGGATGCTGCGATTGATCGTTTGGAGGATCAATCGCTGGTTCGACGACTGCGGGTGATTGCTCGTAAAGAGGCAGAAGCGAGCAGTTGGGAACGTGCCAGTCAACAGTTGATGGATTATTATAATATCGCTTACACACGCGCGACACATTACAATTAATAAGAAAGGTGTGTGCTTATGAACGAGAAAATTTTAGTAGTAGAAGATGAGGAAAATATTCGAACAAATATAAAAGAATATCTCGAAAACCAGCATTATCAAGTATTAGAAGCTGGAGATGGAGAATTGGGCCTTGAATTGGTAGAGTCAATGAAGCCTGATTTGATTATTTTGGACTTGATGTTGCCAAAAGTTGATGGCATGGAAGTTTGTAAGCAAGTGCGCCGTCATCATAATACGCCGATCATTATGGTGACAGCACGCAATGAGGAAATTGATAAGCTTCTTGGGTTAGAATTAGGTGCGGATGACTATATCACGAAACCTTTTAGTCTGCGTGAATTGAATGCACGCATTAAAGCTGTTTTCCGTCGCAGCAAGCATGTTGTTGAGAATACTGAAGAAGTGCGCACATTTGGTAAATTGGTGATCAATTTGGATCGACGTGAAGTATTTTATGATGGTAAAAGTATTGATCTAACACCATCAGAATATGCTATTCTGGTAACGCTCAGCGAAAATGTGGGCCGACCATATAGCCGTTTGCAACTTTTGACTGCGACCTTGGGCGAGAGTTATGCAGGCTATGAGAGAGCTATTGATACACATGTCAGCAATTTGCGAAAAAAAATAGAGCCTAATCCACAAAAACCAATTTTTATTCAAACTGTGTATGGCTTAGGCTATAAGTTTGGGGATAAATATGAAACTGTCGACTAAAATCATTTCCCTGATGACGCTGATGGCAGTGTTGACGGGATTGATTGTTGGTGGTGTCACTTTACAGCTTATGAGCCGTAGCTTTGACGAATACCTTATGCAAACATCAAAAGCTGAGATTAGCGTGTGGGAAGAACGTTATGAGGCGTATTACATTGAAAATGGCAATTCGTGGGATGGTGTGCAAGAAGAATTCAGCAGTTCTACCTTGCAAATGCCTTATGGCATAGTGCGTCAACAAATGGAGTTGTCTGTCATTCTGATTGATCCAGATGGAACCATCTTAACATGTCCAGAGGCTGAAGCTGATAAGGTAGGCTTAAAAGTAAAAACTCGTTTGCTGGAACACGGTTATCCGATCTATGAAGAAGGCACTCAACATTTGATCGGCTATCTTTTGCCAGCAGATTATATTGGTGATCGATTCTGGTATTTGACGGACAGCTATTTGGCAGATACGCGTCAATCGGTGGTATTGGGCGTTGTCGCAACCATTATCCTAGCTATCATTCTTGGTTGGATTTTCGCCCGTAATTTGACGCGTCCCTTGGATAAATTAATCCTTTCTGTGCGTCGTATTGCGCAAGGATCAACGAATGAAAAAGTCGATATAGAGAATGATGATGAAATTGGCGAATTGGCACTGGCGTTTAATCAAATGTCCACAGAACTTTCGCGTGCTAATGATGCCAGAGTACAAATGTTTGCCGATATCAGCCATGAATTACGTACACCAATTACGGCAATTGCAGGCACACTTGAAAATAAACTGGTAAAAAATGAAGCTTGTTCACCAGAAGATATATCGGCACTTTATGATGAAATGCTTCGATTAAGTGGCATGGTTACGGAACTTCAGAACATTTCTCGTTTGGATGCAGGGCATATGCCGATTAGTAAGACGTTGATTGATTTCAAGAGCTTTGTTGAAGACTTCGTTGTTTTATTTGAGGCAGATGCAGAAACACGCAATATTACAGTTAAAGTGGAATTTGCTGATAAATTACCATATTGCTATGCAGATCCAGAACGTTTAAAGCAGATCGTTTTGAATTTAGTAAGTAATGCCTTGCGCTATACCACGGATGGTGGCGTTGTTATTCTAAATGCTTGGGCAGACAAAGAAAACTTCATTTTTTCAGTGTCGGATACCGGTATTGGTATGAGTGAAGAAGAATGCCAACATGTGTTTGATAGATTTTATCGCAGCGACCGTTCGCGTGCTCGTGAAACTGGTGGTACAGGTCTGGGAATGGCAATCA
>JAXJBF010000082.1:0-7824 GCA_036303105.1 Peptococcaceae bacterium
AGCTTGCCCTGCTCCTCGATGAGGCGATGCACATCGGCGCGGCGTTCTTCCAGCTTGCGCAGAGCCGTCAAGCGGTCGGCAAAGCTGCGCACCGCCTGGTCGTCCATGTTGCCTGTGTGGTCTTTACGATAACGGGCGATGAATGGCACCGTCGCCCCTTCGTCCAAAAGCGCCACCGTGTTGTCCACGTGTTCAGCGCTCATATTAAATTCATTTTGCAGTCGTTCATTGATCGTCAATCTTCGACGCTCCTCTCTGTCGTTTCTGCGACTTGGGTTTGCTCCCCCTATTGTATGCCACCAACACCCATAGACGCAAGCTATAAAAAAGGACAAAGGATCACATCGTCCTTTGTCCAATGGTTGCTTTAATGATTATTTTTCCTGCAGGCCATAGCGGCGGATAAACACCAGCGCCAGCATGGCGATGCAGCATTCTGACAGGGGCATGGCAAAAAATACACCGGTCAGCCCCAAGACCAGCGGCAGCGCGATCAGCATGCCGTTAGGGAGCAGCAAACTGCGCAGCACCGAGATGGTCATGGCTTGACGCTCGTGCATGATGGATTGCAGGTAGTAAGTGGCCAGCACCGTGATGCCCAAAAACAAAAAGAATGGGAAATAACAACGGAACACCAGCGGCGCAATCGCCAGCACTTCCGGCGTGGCGGCAATGAAAAGCCGCGTGATTTGCGTCGGGAAGAGCTCCCCGATCAGCGTAAAGACCACGCCCATCACCATGACAGTGACAAACGCCAGACGATACACCTGATGCACCCGCTGCAGCTGACGCGCGCCGTAGTTTGTTGACACCAACGGCTGCAGCGCCTGCCCAACACCGCAAAAAAGCGCCTGGAAGAGCAGCGAAATGGTCCCCACCACCCCATACACCGACAGCGCCTCCACGCCGCCATAGCGCATGATTTGGTTGTTGATGATGATGGCGATCAACACATTGCCCAGGTCCAGCACGCCAGCGCCAAAGCCCAGCGTCACAATGCGGCGCATGTCGGCGAACAGTTTCTTCGGCCACACCAGATGCAGGTGACACTTGCCGCGGCGCAGGAAATGAGTGCCCATGATCGCCGCCTGAATCGTCGTGCCTGAAACGGTGGCGATGGCGGCCCCTTCCATGCCCATCCCGAGCGGGAAGCAGAAATACCAGTCACCAAAAATATTGAACAAGCCGCCTGTGACCACGCCCAGCGTTGCCAGGCCTGGCGCGCCGTCGTTGCGCAGGAAAGCGCCAAGAAACGTTGGCAGCACAAACATCGGATAAAACAGCACCAGCCATTTGCCATAGGCCAGCACATAGGGCAGGTTTTCTGCATCGGCGCCAAAAAAGACGAAGATCTGCTCGTGGAAAATGTAGAACAGCGGCCAGCCGATGACGATGACCAGCCCCACCAGCACCAGCGCCGCTGTAAAGTAGGCATTGCCGCGCGCCTCCAGCCCTTCGCCCTTGGCATTGCTCATGAGCACCGCGCCGCCAATGCCGCAGAGAATCGCCAGAAAAATCATGACACTGAAAAACGGGTTGAGCACCGCAATCGCAGCCGTGCCCATCGGCCCAACTGCCTGACCCACAGCGATTGTATCCACAAAGCTGTAAATAGACATGACCATCGCGCTGCCCAAAGATGCCAACAAATACTTGCGATACAGCGCGCCAACATCTGCCGTCAAAAAATCCATGGTACCCTCCCCAGTCCTTATTTTCACGCAAACACCGGCCAACAACCGCCGGTGACAGCCTGAGTGTAACATACCCCAGAGGCATTGTCAAAAACGCCTGCTGCGATGCATAAAATGACGAGATCAACTTTTTCACAATAAACCAAATGAGAGGCAGGCACCGACTATTATCAGTACCTGCCTCTTTTTTACATGCTGTTAAGTTTATTACATTCTCATTTTATTATACATTTCTGGTAAAAAGGTTCTTAAATTATTACGTTCATAAATACAATGAGACAACATTCGACGTGCCATTTCTAAAACAACTTCAGATTTATGACTACCAATCTTTATTAAATGACCACTTTTGCAAAATGCATCAATATAAAAATGCGTACGAAATTCTGTACCCCCGCTTGGCAAGCGGCGAACATAGTGAAATAGACACATTCCTCTGATCGGCAGGTTATCCGGATTATTTACTCGGCTCACCCAACCATTACCTGCAAGTAATGTTATAAAATCCGGATCTTTTTCTGCGGGTTGACAACTCAACCCAAGATTTTCTGGAGTACATGGACTTTCACCAGTAATACATTCCAATCCATATCCCACATCTTCAATGCTGTTGACACCAATTCCACTCCATTCTGAAATATGGGAACCTGGATACCATATTTTATATGCCAGATCGTCCTTTTCTTTTAACTTCCTATACCAATCAAACATTTCAAATGTCACTTCATCCAAAGCAGTACATGACGAACCATATCCGACACCATTGTCTAATAAGCAATAACCCAAATCTCCCGTTATATGTCCCGGCTCCATCAAAGCATCTATATTTATTCCAGGAATCAATGCTTTTGTAGGATCCATGAGCCGATCTTTGGCGAAAAGCGCACATTCTTCAGTGCTTACTTCGGCACGTCCTTGATAGTAAAATTTTGCATACCATTTTTCTTTTGCATCCTCGGACAGTTCAGGAAGCAACGACACATCATAATTGTCAAAATCCATGCCAATTTCTTTCAGCATTTTCATCCCTCCTATTACAATAAATTTGGACAGGAAAGCCAGATATCTTTATCCAGCAACCCTTCCATCTCGTGCCTAAACTACAATAAGAGGAGCAACTGGCTGACCTATCCCTCCTTGGGCTCTCATGTCCGTAACAAAGACTGTCAGCCATCCTCTTTACTGAATCAACGCTGCATTAAATCCCTCTGCTACCGCATCATGCACATTACGTGGTTTTACACAGTCACCAATCGCAATCACATCAAATGCCGTATTTCTAAAACGTTCTCTATCCACACCGCGTTCCTTCATTCCAGCCGCCAGCACAATGGTTTCTGCCTGAATCAAACGCTTTCTACCATTTTCATCAACAACCACAGCGCCTTCATTTGTAATCTCTACACATCGCATATTTGTATGATACGCTAAATTTTCATCTTTTTCCATATAGTCCAATGTATGGATGCGTTCAGTAAATATCCCTTCTGGCGCCAGCATGTCACCCATTTCGACCAATTCAACTGTTTTCCCATTTGCGGTAAGGTGCAACGCAGTTTCGCAGCCAACCATCCCACCGCCAATGATAACAACAGAGTCACCAATCTCATTCTCATGACCATACAAGTCTACCGCAGTAATAACATTTTCTTTTTCAACGCCAGGAATTGAAGGTATTAACGGATCTGCACCTATTGCAACAATAACGGTGTCTGGATATTCCTGCTCAACGATAGATGGAGTAGCTATGGTATTTAAGCGCACATCAATTCGAGCTTTACCAACTTGACGAATCAAATACTCACGATATCGTTTCATATCATTCTTAAACCACACATAATCCGCATAAAATAATTGTCCACCAAGTTTTTCGTTTTTCTCAAACAATACGACATCATGTCCACGCTCTGCCGCTTCTAATGCAGCCTGCATTCCCCCCGGACCACCTCCAATGACAACAATCTTTTTCTTAGAGATCGCAGCCGGATACTGATCTTTCCATGACGGATGCCCAAATAATGGATTGACCGAGCACTCACTCTTTCTTGTCGATTTACTAAAGTCCTCTAATACAGCATTCGTACTCGTATTAACACGACCAATGGCAACATCAAGACAGCGGAAACAACGGATGCACGGGCGAATATCTTCAGCCTTTCCAGCACGTGCCTTATTTGCCCAATCTGGATCTGCAATCACACTACGTGCCATGACTACATAGTCACAATCACCTTCAGCAATCATTTGATCACACAGTGCTGGATCAGTTACCGCACCAACGGTACCTATAGGAATCTTTATGCCCGCCTCTTTTGCCTTTCTTGCCATCGCACGATTGTGAGCATGGTCTGTAATGAAATGACTTGGATGCATGATTGCACGCGTTACAGCATTCAATCGTGTCCCACATGAAATATGTGCCAAATCAATATATGGTTCAAAAATCTTTAACATTTCAATGGCATCATCGATAACAATACCACCAGGTGTCAATTCATCACCACTAATGCGACATTCCAGAATAAAATTCTCTCCTACAGATTCTCTTATTCTCTTTAAGACCATGAGCGGAAAACGACAGCGATTTTCAATACTGCCACCATACTCATCTGTGCGTTTGTTCACCAACGGAGACAAAAATCCACCCATCAACCAGCCATGTGCAAAGTGTAGAAGCACCATATCAAAGCCTGCTCGTTTTGCAATCAAACAAGCATAGGCATAAGAGTCCGCCACTTGTTCCATATCTGATTCGTCCATTTCTTTTACCTTTAGTCCGTTCGGCATTGTAATCGCAGAGGCGCCCATCGGTCCTAAGTGTTGAGGATTATATTCAGGCAAAGCAAATTGACCACTATGGTTAAATTCAATAGACGCTAACGCTCCATAAGTATGAACATAATCTGTGAAAAAATGTAATCTTTGTAAAGCAATTTCATCACAACAATTTACATGACCACTGTGCGCGCAACTATTCAACTTATCCAACTTTCCTTCACCAATCGTCACCGCAGCTGCCCCGCCTTTAGCCCTATCTCCCCAAACCTTTACGCCAAACATATTAAGATTATTATCTGGATCGACAGCAAAAGAATGATGCGTAGGTGCAGTGATAATTCTATTTTTAAACCGTTTTCCTTTAATAGTCATTGGCGAAAAAAGATGAGGATATGATTGCTTTCTCTTTATTTCACTCACTTTTTATTCTCCTTTCATCAATCGAAAACTCCAACATCGAAATAACCATTCCTATATTTTGAATTTAACCCTATTTTACCCTATTATTTATGCTTTAGATAATCTCAGTTTATCTTATCGTCTTATAGATAAATATATATAACAAAATACCTGGCAGCTTATCATAGCATTGCCAGGAATTTTCCAATATTATCCTTGAAACTCAGCACGTAATTGATTAACAACAACAGCCTCATTAGGTAAAAGATTCAAGGAAGGATACAATAAACAATAATTAAATGGGACTTGAAATTCTTCAATATCTAATATTTTTAACAAACCTTGTTGCACAAGCAGACTATGCTGAGCATATAAATTTGTACATACTGCTGCCACATTATCATTTAATGCAAAGTTCATCATCGCATCTAAATTATTCATATAGTAGCATTCATTTTCCTTAAAATATTTTAGAAAAAAGGGCGCCACTGGATCTTCGCCAGCATAAATAGCCGCTGGCAACATTTTAAGATCTGAAAGTGTTATATGTCTTTTACACGCCAATGGATGCGCTGCACCAATAAATACACAAAAAAAATCTGTTGCTAAAACTTCCATACGGTAATTATAACGAGACGCAAAAGCCTCCACATCTTTTAATTCTTCATCCATAAATCCATAAACACCAATTGTAGCTATTTGTTGTCGTAATAAATTTAGCAGGTTTGATTTTTTACAATCATGAATAATAACGTCGATTAATGGCCATGATTGCCTTAAGAGAGATACAACATGTAAAACCAATGCCATTGAAGATGGAACTGCTGTCATATTTACAGCGCCAATCGGTTGATTATTTTCATCTAACGAACGCCAATATTTTTCCATATCTAATATTTTTTTTGCATCTTCGAAAACAACACGACCTTTACCAGTTAATGATACACCTTGAGAAGATCGTTCAATAAGCTGAAAACCCAGATTATTTTCTAAAGCTTTAATCGTACTACTAACTGTGGGCTGACTAACCATTAGTTTCTTTGCAGCTTTATTTATTGATTTGCAGCGTACTACTTCAACAAAATATCTCAAATGTTCTGTTTTCATACCATCACTCATTCTTATTAACTTTGGGCCTAAATTCTTAATACTATTATAAATGAACAGTTCCAACAAAAACAGCATCCAATAAAAAAGTAAACGCCGTTTCTCACGCATTATGAAAAAATCCACGGTGCTGTCCTTTCAGGTGTCTTGACAGTAATATTGACAAGGTCTACAATAGGCAAGGTAACAAATACTGACGAAGCAGGGGATACAATGAATCAAATCTATGATGTTATCATCGTTGGCACCGGCGTGGCCGGTCTTTATTGTGCGCTGAATCTGCCGGAAACGCTCAGCGTAGGTGTATTGACCAAACAAAACGCCGAGGAGGCCAATTCTTTTCTGGCGCAGGGCGGCATTTGCGTGCTGCGCGGCGAGGACGATTACGCCGATTATTATGAAGACACCATGCGCGCCGGCCATTACGAAAACAATCCGAAGACGGTCGAGCTGGTGCTGCGCAGCTCGAACACCATCATCCGCGACCTGATCCGCCGCGGTGTGCGTTTCAACCGCACCCCAGATGGACGCCTGGCCTATACCCGCGAAGGAGCCCACTCCAGACCGCGCATTCTTTATCATCAGGACATTACCGGGCATGAAATCAGCAGCGTGCTGCTGAAAAAGGTGCGCGAACAACAAAACGTGCAGCTCTTTGAACACACCACCATGCTGGATCTGCTGGTTCAGGATGGGCGCTGCTGCGGTGTGGTGGCACAACAGGGCGATCAGCCGGTCCACTGCGTTTATGCGCGCGCGGTGGTGCTCGCATGCGGCGGCATTGGCGGGCTCTATCAAAGCTCGACCAGCTTTCCGCATATTACTGGCGACGCGCTGGCGATCGCTCTTAAACACGGCATCGCTATGGAGCACCTGAATTACGTGCAGATGCATCCGACAGCGCTCTATTCCACGAAGAAAGGGCGCAAGTTTCTGATCTCCGAATCGGTCCGCGGCGAAGGCGCTGTGCTTTTGGATCAAAACGGTCAACGCTTCACCGATGAGCTGCAGCCACGCGATGTGGTCAGTCAGGCGATCTGGCAGCAAATGGCAAAGGATGGCACGGACCATGTCTGGGAAGACTTGCGGCCGCTGGGGAAAACGCTCATCATGGAGCATTTCCCGAACATCTACGATGCCTGCCGCGAAGAAGGCTACGACGTACTCACGCAGCCTATTCCAGTGGCACCGGCAGAACATTATCTGATGGGCGGCATTGCTGTGGACATGGCCAGCCGCACCTCGATGCCAGGGCTCTACGCCTGCGGCGAAACCAGCTGCAATGGCATCCATGGCAAGAACCGCCTGGCAAGCAATTCGCTGTTGGAGTCGCTGGTTTTCGCTGCTCGTGCGGCCGACGACATTGTTTTTGGCTGCCATGCCATGCCAACACCAGCTGTTGTGCCTACGGATCTGACGATGTATGAAGACCGGGCCGCATTGTTCCAAGATTATGGGAACACGGTATTAACTGAAATTGAAAGGCTGAATCACCATGAATGAAATAACCATGACCACCACTGTTGATCGCTTACTGCTCATGGCGCTGCAGGAGGACATGCCCACCGAAGACGTCTCGACCAACGCTGTGCTGCCAGAAAAAACACCAGGCACCGTCGACCTGATTTGCAAGCAGGATGGCATAATTGCCGGACTGGCTGTGTTTGCGCGCGTGTTTACGCTGCTTGACGCCGACAGCCGCGCAACCTTTTTCGTCAAGGACGGTGACCGCGTTCACAAAGGCGAGCTGCTCGCCAAGGTCTGCGGCGATTTGCGCGCACTGCTCTCAGGCGAGCGGGTGGCGCTGAACTACCTGCAACGCATGAGCGGCATTGCCACCTACACC
>JAXJBF010000083.1:0-6405 GCA_036303105.1 Peptococcaceae bacterium
AATGTGTGGAATTGTTGGATACATTGGCCCCAGAGAAGCACAAGATGTACTGATTAACGGTTTGGAAAAATTAGAGTATCGCGGCTATGATTCTGCTGGTATTGCTGTGCTGAATGATCACACGATCAGCGTGGAAAAACGTAAAGGCGAACTGGCAAACCTCGAAAGTGTGCTTGCAGATCATCCGCTGCCAGGACACATCGGCATCGGCCACACCCGCTGGGCCACCCACGGCCAGCCATCGGACAAGAATGCCCATCCGCATCTCAGTCCGCAGGGCAAGATCGCTGTGGTGCACAACGGCATCATTGAGAACTATCAATATTTGAAACAAACGTATTTGCAGGACCATGTCTTCAAGTCGGAAACAGACACGGAAGTCGTCGCTCATCTCATCGAAATGTTCTATGAAGGCGATCTGTTTGCAGCGGTGCAGCGCGCACTGGCTGTGATCACCGGTTCTTATGCGTTGGTGGTCATGTCTGTTGATGAGCCGGACCGTCTCATTGCTACTCGAAAGAACAGCCCGCTGGTCATCGGCCTGGGCGAAGGCGAAACCATCATTGGCTCTGACGTGCCTGCGATGCTGGCGTACACCCGCCGCTGCATCTACCTCGATTCCGGCGAAATTGCTCAGGTGTACGCTGATCACGTGGTGGTCACCGATATGGCAGGGGTGGAACAGCATCCAATGGTCGATGAGATTCGCTGGGATGCGCAGTCGGCTGAAAAAGGCGGCTACCCACACTTCATGATTAAGGAAATCTTTGAACAGGTGGAAACCTTCAAGAGCGTGCTCAGCGGCCGCATCCAGGACGACCGCGTGGTGCTGGATGACATCGCCATCGACAAAGCCGCCATCGACAAGTGGCACCAGATCTACATCGTCGCCTGCGGCACAGCCTACCACGCTGGGCTGGTCGGCAAGACGATCCTTGAAAAAACCTTGAAGATTCCTGTGTTCGTCGAAGTGGCCTCCGAGTTCCGCTATCGCGAACCGATGCTCGACGAAAACACCCTCGTCATCGTCATCAGCCAGTCCGGCGAAACGGCCGACACCCTCGAAGGTGCCCGCGAAGCCAAGCAGGCTGGCGCTTCGGTGCTTGCCATCACCAATGTGGTCGGCAGCTCCATTGCCCGCGAATCCGACATGGTGGTTTATCTCTGGGCTGGTCCGGAAATTTCCGTGGCCTCCACCAAGGCTTACACTTCCATGCTGATCGCGCTGTATTTGATCGGTTTCTATTTCGGCGACCTCAGCGGCCGCATTGACATGGAAAAATACCAAGTCATGCTGCGCGCCCTGGAAGCGCTGCCGGAGCAGGCCGAAGACATCCTGCAGCCGGAGAACGTGGAAAAAATCCAGAACATCGCCAAGGAATACGTGAACGTCAAGGATCTGTTCTACATCGGCCGCGGCATGGACTGGGCTGTTGCTCAGGAAGGGGCCCTCAAGCTCAAGGAAATCTCCTACATTCACGCCGAAGCCTACGCCGCCGGCGAGCTCAAGCACGGCACGCTGGCCCTCGTCAGCGATGAAACGCCGGTCATTTCTGTGGCACTGCAGCAGAAGACCTTCGACAAGACCATGAGCAACACCGAAGAAATGATTTCGCGCATGGTCGACGAAAACGGCGACATCACCAACGCCAAGGTGTTGGCTGTGGTACAACAGGGGCAGAAAAACATCAGCGACAAGATTCATCATGTCATCGAAATTCCTGTCTGCCCAGACTTTATTTCACCAGTGCTGGCGGCCATTCCGCTGCAGCTGATCGCTTATTTCACGGCTCTGGAACGCGGCTGCAACATCGACAAGCCACGCAACCTGGCCAAGAGCGTTACCGTCGAATAAAGCCTGTTGTATAATATCCTTTGAAAATTGATTTCTGTTGTATCATTGTACTTGACAAAAAAGTTTCTCTGCGCGTAAAATAAGAGCAGACAACATATCCAGTGAAAAACTGTGACAAGGAGTAGTAAGAAAGGCAGCGTTAGAGAGAAGCACTGGCTGGTGAAAAGTGCGAACGTCCAATTTCTGAACTCGCCTTCGAGTTTTGCGCCCAGGGCGCCGGTTCATCACCGTTATCAATGTGAGTGGTCAAACGCTCAGGCGTTTGGCAATTAGAGTGGTACCGCGGAATTCATGCCCTTTTCGTCTCTAAATTTTGAGACGAAAAGGGCATTTTTTAATGATAGAAAGGATGCACCATTCATGAGCAAAGAAAGAGTTGTTATTTTCGATACAACATTGCGTGATGGGGAACAGTCCCCAGGCTGCAGCATGAACTTACAGGAAAAACTGGCGGTGGCGCGTCAGCTCGAAAAGCTCGGCGTTGACGTCATCGAAGCTGGGTTCCCAATCTCCTCCCCAGGGGATTTTGAATCGGTGAAGATGATTGCCGACACCATCACCGAATCCACCGTGTGCGGCCTTGCCCGCGCTGCCAAGAAGGACATTGAAGCCTGCGGCGAAGCGCTGAAAGGGGCCAAGCATTCCCGCATTCACACCTTCATCGCCACCAGCCCTATCCATATGGAATATAAGCTGAAAATGACCCCTGACCAGGTTGTGCAGAAGGCCGTTGACGCCGTAAAATTGGCCAAGACCTACACCGACGACGTCGAATTCTCCTGCGAGGACGCTTCCCGCAGTGAAATTCCATTCCTCTGCCGCATCGTTGAAGCCGTCATCGACGCCGGGGCAACGACCATCAACCTGCCAGACACCGTTGGCTACGCCGTTCCTTGGGAATACGGCGCCTTCATCAAGGCCGTCATGGACGGGACGCCAAATTCTGACAAGGCCACCTTCAGCGTGCACTGCCACAACGACCTCGGCATGGCAGTGGCCAACTCTCTGTCTGCGGTGCACCAGGGTGCCCGTCAGATCGAAGTGGCCCTCAACGGCATTGGCGAACGCGCCGGCAACACCTCGCTGGAAGAAGTGGTCATGGCGCTGGAAACCCGCAAAGACGAACTGCAGTGCGAAACCGGCATCAACACCAAGGAAATCTACCGCAGCTGCCGCCTCGTCAGCCAGACCACGAACATGCCAATTCCTGCCAACAAGGCCATCGTCGGCCGCAACGCCTTCCTGCATGAATCCGGCATCCATCAGGACGGCGTGCTGAAGAAGCGCGAAACCTACGAAATCATGAGCCCAGAGAGCATCGGCATCAACGCCGACAACCTCGTGCTCGGCAAACATTCCGGCCGTCACGCCTTCCAGGTGCGCATGAGCGAACTCGGCTTTGACCTCCAAGGCGACGAACTTCTGGAAGCATTCGAAGAGTTTAAGAAACTCTGCGACCGCAAGAAAGAAGTCCTCGACGACGACCTCATCGCTCTGATTGACGCCAAGATGGCGACCGCCGACGACAAGTACGTTTTCGATCACCTCTATGTCTTCACTGGCACCGACCTGACCTCCACGGCTACCCTCGGCGTCAAGATCGACGACGACGTCAAGGAAATCGCCACCCTCTCCGACGGTCCTGTTGACGCTGCCTGCAAGGCGGTGGAAGAAATCCTCGGACCTCAGTACAAAGGCGCTTTCGACATGCAGACCTACCGCATCGAAGCCATCACCGGCGGCACCGACGCCCAGGCCGATGTAAACATCAAGATCCTCTACAAGAACAAAACGTTCAATGGCCACGGCCTCAGCACCAGTGTTCTGGAAGCCAGCGCCAAGAGCTATCTGAACGCCATCAATAAAGCCCTTCACTGGGAAACAATGAATCATCATCAAAAGGAGAACAACTAACATGGGAATGACAATGACACAGAAGATCATTGCGGCACACGCAGGTCTTCCAGAAGTCCATGCCGGCCAGCTTGTTACAGCCAAGGTTGACATGGTATTGAGCAACGACATCACCGGCCCTGTCGCCATCCGCGAAATGAGAAAAGTGGGCATGGACACCGTTTTCGACAACACGAAGGTGGCTATGATTCCTGACCATTTCTCACCAGCCAAGGACATCAAGTCCGCTGAACAGTGCAAAGCCATCCGCGACTTCGCCAAGGAACATCAGATTAAGCATTATTACGAAGTCGGCAAGATGGGCGTGGAACACTGCCTCCTGCCTGAACAGGGCATCGTGGGTGCCGGCCAGCTCATCATTGGCGCCGACAGCCACACCTGCACCTACGGGGCACTGGGCGCCTTCTCCACTGGCATGGGCAGCACCGACATTGCAGCAGCCATGATCAGCGGCGAAACCTGGCTGAAAGTGCCGGAGGCCATCAAAGTCACCGTGACCGGCGCACCAACCAACAAATACGTTTCCGGCAAGGACGTCATTCTTTATCTGATCGGCATGATCGGCGTGGACGGCGCCCTCTACCAGAGCCTGGAATTCGTCGGCGACGGCCTCCAGCATCTCTCCATGGACGGCCGCCTCACCATCGCCAACATGGCCATCGAATGCGGCGCCAAGAACGCCGTCTTCCCAGTCGACGACATCGCCAAGGACTATATGAATGGCCGCTTCGACGGTGAGATGACCATCTATGAAGCCGACCCAGACGCTGAATACGTGCGTGAAATCACCATCGACCTTGCCACCCTCGTGCCTCAGGTGGCGTTCCCACATCTGCCAAGCAACACCCACCCAATCGACCAGATCGACAAGATCGCCATCGACCAGGTGGTCATCGGCAGCTGCACCAACGGCCGCATCGAAGACATGCGTGTGGCCGGGGAAATCCTCAAGGGCAAGAAAGTGGCGCCATATCTGCGCCTGATCGTCATTCCTGGCACTCAGGATGTGTACGAAACCTGCATGAAGGAAGGCATCACCCAGACCATTCTCGACGCTGGCGGCGTCGTGTCCACCCCAACCTGCGGCCCTTGCCTGGGCGGCTACATGGGCATCCTGGCCAAGGGTGAACGCGCCCTGTCCACGACCAACCGCAACTTCGTCGGCCGCATGGGCGACCCTGAAAGCGAAGTCTACTTGTGCAACCCAGCGGTTGCGGCAGCAAGCGCCATCACTGGCTATATTACCAATCCAGAGGAGGTATAATCTATGAGTGCAAAAGCCTGGAAAGTCGGCGACAATATTGATACAGACCTGATCATCGCAGCGCGTTACCTCAACGACGCCAGCGACGAAAATATGAGAAACCACTGCATGGAAGATGTCATTCCTGATTACGCCAACACCATCGCCCCTGGCGATGTGCTGGTGGCTGGCAGCAATTTCGGCTGCGGCAGCTCCCGCGAACACGCGCCAATCTCCATCAAGGTGGCAGGCACCAGCTGCGTCATCGCAGAAAGCTTCGCGCGCATTTTCTATCGCAACGCCATCAACATCGGCCTGCCAATCATCGAATCCCCTGAGGCTGCCAAGGCCATCGACCAGGGCGATGAACTGGACATCAACCTTGAAGACGGCGTCATCAAGAACCTGACCAAGAACGAAACCTATCATTTTGAAAAATTCCCAGCCTTCATTCAGAAAATCGTTGAATCTGGGAACCTGTTAAACTATGTGAAAGAGAAGGTGGGCCAATGAGCAGAAAAGTAGCGGTATTACGCGGGGACGGCATCGGTCCGGAAATCGTCAATTCCGCCCTGGAAGTGTTGAAAGCCGTTGACGGCAAGTACGACCTCGGCCTGGAATTTGTCGACGCTGCCTTTGGCGGCGCTGCCATCGATGAATATGGCAGCCCATTCCCAGAAGAAACCAAGGCCATCGTCAAAGATGTGGACGCTGTGCTCTTGGGCTCCGTCGGCGGGCCAAAGTACGACGCGCTGCCACGTGAACAGCGCCCTGAAACGGGCCTTCTGGCCATCCGCAAGGAACTGGGCCTGTACTGCAACATTCGCCCAGCGAAGTATTATGACTTCCTGGCTGATCGTTTGGTCTTCAAAAAAGAAGTGGTGGAAGGCGTCGACATCGTCATCTACCGTGAACTGACCAGCGGCATCTACTTCGGCGAAAAGAAACGCGAAGGGGACCGTGCCTACGACGTCATGGCCTACACCCGCGAAGAAATCGAACGCATCGTGCGCGATGCCTTCGTGCTCGCCAACCAGCGCCCACGCAAGCACCTGACCTCTGTGGACAAGGCCAACGTTCTCGAAACCTCCCGCCTCTGGCGCGAAGTGGTCAACGACATCGCCAAGGAATACCCAGAGGTGACCGTAGACCATATGTACGTGGACAACGCCGCTGTGCAGCTGGTGCTCAACCCTAAGCAGTTCGACGTCATCGTCACCGAAAACAGCTTCGGCGACATCCTGAGCGATGAATCGGCAGCCCTCGCTGGTTCCCTGGGCATGGTGCCATCGGCCAGCCTCGGCGGCAGCGTCGGCCTCTATGAACCGGCCCACGGCTCCGCACCAGACATTGCTGGTCAGGGCATCGCCAACCCAATCGCAACGATCCTCTC
>JAXJBF010000084.1:0-12767 GCA_036303105.1 Peptococcaceae bacterium
AGCTCAGTCGGTAGAGCAGAGGACTGAAAATCCTCGTGTCGCTGGTTCGATTCCGGCTCGAAGCATTCTTTTTTTTTGCCCGAGGTGTTGCCTCGGGCTTTTTCTTTTTGAAATGCCGTTATGGTAGATCAATAACTTAAAAAAGAGGTTCCCAGAAGAGCGGAGTGCTTTTCTGGGAACCTCTTTTTATTGATTAAAAGGTGCTTTGAAGAGGGTGGTAGCTTCAAGGTCGTTGCTTGCTTCATGGATGGCCGAAAGCGGCTGAGTAGCATCTGGCATGCCAGCAGTTTGCTGCGTGCTCGACATGGCGGCTGAAGCATTCTCGGCAGTTAGCGTTTGTGATACTTCTGCGCCTGTTGACTCGTTTTGTGTTACCGTTGATGGATTAACTGTTTTTTCGGTCTGCATGGCTTCGCGTGCTTCGGCTGCTTCTTTTGTTTTTAATTGTAAGGCTGCCTGTGTGTTGGTCAGTTCCTGTCCTAGCGATTTAGCGCGTTTGTAGTTGGCGTAAGTACGGTACATAAAATGACCAAGGATCAGGCAAAGCAGAATTTCTACGACAACATTTACAAGTAGAAACTCTGTTTGAGTAAGTGTGCCGTTGAATCCGAGAATATTCAGGAATACGCAGGCAACAGCGACAATAAGCGATAGGATGAATATAAAAATGCGCATAATGGTCTTGTCTCTCCTTTGGGAATATTATACAATGGATTGTAACTTGTATTGTACACGTTTTCGCATGAATTAACAAGAAGCGCGTAATGAAGGAGGTCGCACGATGGAAAAGTTGCGCCGTATAAAAAAGAGTAAGAAGTTGACAGGCGTTTGTGCCGGTATGGCCAAAGCGATAGGCGTGGATGTTGGGTATGTGCGCCTGGCGTGGTTGGCAATGGCTTTGGTGCCGCCGTTTAATCATCTGATCGTCATTATAGTCTATGCGCTTTTAGCGTGGATCATTCCAGAAGCCGATCCAGGTACAGAGGATTGTGTGGATGTGCAATAAAAAGTGCGGCATTCTCATCCTTGGGCATGGCAGTCGTTATCCGCAGGGGCGTGACGTGATCATTCAAACTGCTGAACGTTATCAAAAGCAGCATCCAGAAAGCGTTGTCCAGTATGGCTTTGTAGAAATGTCTGAACCACGGTTAGAAACAGTGCTTGATGCGATGGCTGCTGAGAACCTGCAGAAGATTATTGTGGTGCCAATGTTTCTGGCCTTTGGCCATCATATAGCCAAAGATTTGCCGGAACGGATGGCGTTGGCAGCAAAACGTCATCCGAATGTGAATCTTATCACAACACAACCTATTGGTGCTGATCCTTTGCTGTGCGACATCATACAAGCACGTATTGCCGAGAGTACGGCGAATCAGTAAAAAAGAACCAACACCTGTGAGAGCACTGACAGGTGGTTTTTTCTGCCTTGTTTTATCGGAAAAACCGTATTATTGAGATAGCGGACCTCATAATAATAAGCGCCATGCATAAATAATAAAAAATTCATTTATAAATTAGATTGATAAATCTTGTTTACGAAAAGCTGGTAAGCTTGTATAAAAGTTGAAGATTGTGGGGGAGTTCTGCTATAATAAGGCTGGTGCAGCTTGTAATATGAAGAAAGTATGGGAAGTTTGTACCTCATATTAAGGAAAAATATCACAAGCTAATGGAGGAAGAAATGTTGAGATTTATTTCATCTGTCCGTCTGGCGGTTATTTTGATTGCAGCTTTGGCAGGTTTGGCTGTAGCTGCAACGGTGTACGATCTGCCAGAAATGTATCAGTCCTGGCCATTCCGAATTTTTTCGGCGGCATTTTTTATCAATCTTTTGACTTGTAGTGTGCAACAATGGCCAAAAGTTGCACGTACGCTTCGGCGTAAACCGGAGAGCCTTATTGGCAGTGAAGCTTATTTGACGGAAAGCACACTGGATAAGGATGGGCTGTTTCAAGCGTTGAAGAACCAGCGTTACAAAGTGCAGTCTTGCGAAACAGATCATGGAACATTTATTTTGGCTCGTCAACATGTTCCTGCCATTTTTGCAGCACACATCCTTCACGTTGGATTACTGATTATCATTATTGGTGCGTTCCTTTCTAGTTTTGCGGTTACGGGACAGTTGATGCTCTATCCTGGCGAGTCTCAGCCCTTACCGAATGCTATCACGGAGCGTGTTGGTGAAGGTGTCATTACTGTTAGTGATTTTACAACAGATTATGATGACAGTGGTGATGTCGAAAACTGGGTGACTACTTTTGACCTTAGTTTAGGTGATAACAAAGTAGCTGAAAACGCAACCACACGCGTGAATCATCCTTATAAAGAACATGGGCTAAGTATTTATCAGATGGCTTATCGCAACATGTATGTGGTTCATATTGAAGGTGATGAGTCTGTGGCCGGCGATTATGCCATTCCAGAAAGTCAGCGCTTCGTATTAGGTGAACAGTCTGTAGATATTGAACCTATGACGGATGGCATCGCATTGCTATATATTTTCGATAAAGATAACAATGAAATTGGTTCTTATGCTTTTAAAGAGGGAACCACCATCAATATTGATGATCAAACAACGATTGAATATATTCAACCATTGTCTGCGACAGTATTAGAATTTAAATATAGTCATGCCATTCCTGTTATTTTTGCTGGCTTTATTGTTGCAACGTTGGGTTCGTTGTTAATGTTGTTGGGGCGTTATGGAGAATTGCATGCTTTTGTGTCTAAAGATGGCGCAGTTTCTTTGCGTGTGATCAATAAAAGTGTGTATTTGCGTCGCCGACAGCGGAAAAAATTTGGCATCATTGAACAGACACAGGAGGATGAGGAAAAGAAATGTTAGAAACCTTACAACTGTATTTGATCTGGGCCATCATTGGTTCCTGTGTAGGTAGTTTTCTTTTATTATTGCTTCATCGAAATAAGCTTTTGGAAACGTCTGTAACCAAATGGCTTGCGATTGTCACCTCAGTAATAGCTGTGGCGGCTCTGGTTACCCGTATCATTGCTGTAGGGCGCCTGCCTTTCACGACGGGTCTGGATTTTGGCTTTTGGCTGTGCGCATTGATGTTGATTATTTCTGCTGTTATTACCATTAAACAAAAAGTTCCTGTGGTTGGTTTCCTGATTTATCCAATAGCGGTAGGGCTTGCTATTTGGATGACAAGCTTTAGTATGGAGCAGACAGCAGTCGCGCCTGCATTAAGAAGCTATTGGCTTGATTTCCATGTGTCAACAGCAATTGTTTCCTATACAACATTCCTGTTTTCTTTCGTCTTTTCTATTATGATTTTGATAGGCGGAAAGAAAAAATATAAAAACTTGCCTGAGACAGAAGTACTGAATGAATGGGCTTATCGTGCCTGCATCATTGGTCTGGCATTGCTGACCATTGTTATCATTACTGGTGCTGTTTGGGCGGAATATGCGTGGGGATCTTTCTGGAGTTGGGATCCAAAAGAAACCTGGGCACTGATCACTTGGTTAATCTATGCAATGTATATTCATCTGCGCTTGCGGGGATGGTCTGAAAGAAAAGTTGCCTGGGTTAATGTCATAGGTTTGGTAGCGGTAATATTTACCTTATTTGGTGTAAGTTATTTATTGCCAGGTTTACATAGCTATATTCAATAAGTTTGGAGGTCCTGTTTTTGTCAACTCGATTGAAAGAGGTCTTGCGAGCCCATGAAAAAGAGCTCCTATCCGGTTGGTTCGAGCAAATGCTGAATTCCTATCCGGTGGAAGCAAGAAAGTATTTTAAGAAAGTCAATAGCGATTTCACAAACCCTGTGGGCGCTAATTTATACCATTGTTTGGATAAACTGTTGCATACACTATTGTCTGACGCACCCGATGCAGATGAGGTGAATGAAAACGTGCACATGATCCTGCGTATCAAAGCGGTGCAGGAAGTACTGCCTAGCCAAGCAGTATCCTTTGTACCAGCATTGAAACAGGTTGTGGAGCAAGTTTGTGGTAAGGCGTTGCAAAGCGCCAAGGTGTCAACGCAAGAATGGCTGGATTTTTACAGCGATCTTGACACTGTTGCACTCTATGCCTTCGACAGTTATAGTGAAAGTCGTGAATTGATTTACAAGATGCGTTTGGATCAAATTAGACAGACCAACGACATCTTGGTCAGGGCCGATCTTGTAGATAAGGCGCTTGATATGCAAGATTTTATGCAATGTAGCAGTTCGCTTGATGTTGATCAGGAAGATGCCTGTGCACCAGAAGCATGTGCATCATGCCCAAGTCAATGTCAGGTCAACATAGAAAAAGGGGTGTAATGAAATGGCAAAACTTCCAAAACCTGCGGAGCTGCTGGACATCAGTTATAACCCGCCAAAAACTCCTTGGATGGAAACACCTGTGGAGTTTAGAGAAGGGATGTACTGTCACGCCGGTAAACCGGAAAGTGCAGCAAATGTCAGCCTCCCAAACGCTCGTGAGTGGCGTGTGCCGGATGATGATTGGCAGCTGCCTGAAGATTGGCAGAAGATCATTCTCCAGGGTTTGCATGACCGTCTCGATCGTTTCCGCTCTCTGAAAATCTTTATGGATTGCTGTGTTCGCTGTGGTGCGTGTGCGGACAAGTGTCACTTCTTCTTAGGAAGCGGTGATCCAAAGAACATGCCAGTTCTGCGTGCAGAACTTTTGCGTAGTGTATATCGTAAAGAATACACGCTGGCTGGTAAGCTGATGGGCAAAATGGTTGGGGCAAGAGAACTCACCGAAGATGTACTGAGAGAATGGTTCTACTACTTCTTCCAGTGCTCTGAATGCCGTCGTTGCTCAGTATTCTGCCCATATGGCATCGATACGGCTGAAATTACCATGCTCGTTCGCGAGTTGCTGAACTTGGTTGGGCTCAATATTGACTGGGTTATCACACCAGTTTCCAACTGCTTCTCAAAGGGGAACCATTTGGGGATTCAGCCACACGGGATCGTCGACAGCTATGACATGATGCTTGATGATATCGAGGATATCACAGGTGTGCGTCTCGATCTCACTTACAACAGAAAAGGTGCAGAAATCCTTTATGTACCACCATCCGGGGATATTTTCGCAACACCTGGTAACTACACATTGATGGGTCAGCTGATGCTGTTCCATGAACTGGGGTTGGACTACACCGTTAGTACATTTAACTCTGAAGGTGGTAACTTTGGTCTCTTCACATCCAATGAAATGATGAAGCGTTTGAACCAGAAGATCTACGCAGAAGCAAAACGCCTTGGCGTTAAGTTCATCATTGGTGGTGAATGTGGCCATATGTGGCGCGTCATCCATCAGTATATGGATACCATGAATGGCCCAGCTGATTTCCTTGAAGTGCCAAAGAACCCAATCACAGGTACGGTATTTGAAAATGCACGTTCTACCAAGATGATCCATGTTACCGAGTTTACTGCTGATATTATCCGTCATAATAAGATCAAACTCGATCCATCAAGAAATGCTGGAATTATTGCAACATACCATGATTCCTGCAACCCTTCCCGCGCAATGGGGCTGCTTGATGAACCACGTTACATTCTTGATCATTGCGTTGAATGGTATGAAATGCCTGAAGATACCATCCGCGAAAAAACCTTCTGCTGCGGATCTGGTTCTGGCTTGAATGCAGAAGAAGATATGGAATTGCGTATGCGCGGTGGTTTCCCTCGTGCTAACGCAGTAAAGTATGTCAATAAGAAATATGGTGTAAATATGCTTTCTTGCGTATGCGCCATCGACCGCGCCGCTTTACCACCACTCATGCGTTATTGGGTACCAGGTGTTGAAGTTTGCGGGGTACACGAACTTTTAGGGAATGCATTGGTTATGAAGGGTGAAAAACCTGATCGCACCGAAAATCTGCGTTTCGAACCATTGCAGAACCAGGAATCTTAAGGAGGTTGGTGTAAATGCGTAATAAAACAAACATCGTTGTTGGGGTGCTTGTATTTTTACTGGTCGTCACCTCTCCAATTTGGCTGAACCTTGGTAAGAGCGCATCAGCAAGTGAAGTCGAAGTCAGCCTTGACACGCCAACCATCAATGCGCTTCCTGCAGACGAGAGAAAGTGCATTTATGATACTGACTACATGCTTGAAAACCACATGGAAATCCTGCATCAGTGGAAGGTTCAGGTTGTTCGCGATGACAACCGTGTCTTAGTAACACCTGATGGTCGTGAATTTGAAATGAGCCTTCAGAATACTTGCCTGAGTTGCCACTCCAACTATGAAGATTTCTGCCAGAAGTGTCATGATGCTAATGGCGTAAATCCAAACTGCTGGACATGCCACACCAATTCTTCTACTGAATATGGTGACGCAGTAGCTGCTTCCGAAGACGTTGATGCAACGACCAATGAGGAGGTGGCAAACTAATGGAAAACATGTCTAGACGTAAATTCTTGAAACTGGGTGCTTTGTCTGCTGGTCTTGTGACGTTGGCAGGTTGTGCAACCATCAAGAATACGCCAATTGGTGGTGGTAGCTTTGAAAAATCCACCGAAGAAAAAGCAGTTGGCAAGTGGGGGATGTTCATCGATATGGAAAAAGTCGATGACATCGATGCCATTGCAAAAATTTGCCATACTGAACATAATGTTCCAACCATCCCTGATACACGTCATGAAGTAAAGTGGATTTGGGCAGAACCATTCTCTGCACTGTTCCATGATATTACCCATGAAGGTTTGCAGGAAAAATACACGGACACACCATTTGTTGCGACTTGTAACCATTGCCGTAAACCAGTCTGCGTAAAAGTTTGCCCAACACAGGCAACCTTCCAGACGGAAAGTGGTATCACACTGCAAGATATGCACCGTTGCATCGGTTGCCGTAACTGCATGGCTGCTTGCCCTTATGGCAGCCGCAGCTTCAACTTTGTGGAACCTCGTGACTACCTCGATTATATCAATCCAGCTTACCCTACCCGTATGAAGGGCGTCGTAGAAAAATGTGATTTCTGCTACGATAGACTTTCCAAGGGTCAGATGCCACTTTGCGCAGAAAACAGCGAAGGTATTGTTGTAGGTGATTTGGATAATGATAGCTCTGAAATCTCTAAATTGATTAAAGAGAACATGACCATTGTACGTGGTGAAAGTTATGGTACTCAGCCATGCTGCTACTACAAGGTAAGTTTAGCAGAGGGGGAGGCGTAAACAATGATTGAAAAAACATTTGTCAAACGCAGCGGCCCGAAATATTGGGCGTGGATTCTTTTCCTCGTAGCACTTATCGTGATCGGTTTTGCTGCTTATATCTATCAGATGACCGTCGGTTTCCAGGTAACTGGGATGAGCCGTGACATCTCCTGGGGTCTCTATATCGGGCATTTGACCTTCTTCGTCGGGGTCGCCGCCGGGGGTGTCATGATCGTTCTGCCATACTATTTCCATGATGCCAAGGCTTATGGCCGTATCACTGTTATCGGGGAATTCCTGGCAATCGCAGCCATCATCATGGCACTGCTCTTCGTCGTTGTCGACGTTGGTGTGCCAACCAAACTGTTCAACGTATACATTTACTGGACACCAAAGTCCATGCTTTGCTGGGACTCTGTCGTTCTTCCTACTTACCTGATTCTGAACATCATTGTTGGGTATCAGGTGCTTCAGGCAGAAAACAAAGGGCTGCACTATAAGAAGTGGGTAAAAGTACTGGCTATGATTTCCGTACCAGTTGCGTTCTCTATCCACATTGTTACCGCATTCCTGTACTCTGGTCTGCCAAGCCGTCACTACTTCCTGACTGCTGTGCTGCCAGCCAAGTTCCTTGCGAGTGCATTTGCAACAGGTCCTGCACTGATCATTCTGATCTGCTTCCTTCTGAAAAAGCTGACTGGCTTTGATGCTGGCGAAAAAGCGATCAAGATGCTGTCCACCACTGCCATCTATGCGTACATTGCTACCATGATCATGATGGCTGGTGAATTCTTCACCGCCTACTACTCTGGCGTTCCTGCGCATCAGGTTGCATTGACCTATCTCTTTGCTGGTTATCATGGACACGATGAATTCGTGCCTCTGATGATGTTCTTCGTGGTTTGTGTTGTCGTAACCCTCGTGTTGCTCCTGCCAACCAAGTTCCGCTACAACAAACCAACCATGATCGTTGGCTGCATCGCGCTCTTCCTGTCCATGTACATCGAAAAAGGTTTGACCTTCGTTATCGGTGGTCTTTCTGAAAACCCATTCGGTGAAATCGTTGATTACATTCCAGGAAAGATTGAAATCATGGTTATCGTTGGTATCTTTGCAATCGGTCTCTTGATTTTGAGTCTCCTGCTCAAGATGGTTACCGTTGTTAAGTACGATAACGATGAAGGTGCGTTCCCAGATAAACCAGACCGCACCCGTCTTGCTTATCGCCTCAACGAAGAAGCTGGCACCTATGTAGACACTCGTCCACAGCCAGAACCAGAGCCTGAAGAAGAGGCTAGTGAAGATGATGCTGAAGCTGAAGCAGCTAAAGCTTAACGACTACCAAAGAAAGTGAGGAAATAACAATGGGATTTATTGTTGCTATTGTCATTGTCGCTGCGATACTGGCAATCACTTACGTCGGGGTAGCCGTTGCAGGTTTGAATGTATTCTTTGGAATTATCCTGCCATACATTGCAATTGCCATCTTTATCGTAGGTGTTATTTGCCGCATTATCAAATGGGCAAAATCGCCAGTACCATTTAACATCGTAACGACCTGTGGTCAGGAAAAATCTTTGGACTTCATTAAGACGAATCCAATTGACAACCCAACCACTCGTGTTGGCGTGGTCGTTCGTATGATTTTAGAGGTAACTGTTTTCCGTTCCCTCTTCCGTAATAGTAAAGCAGAATTGACTGAAGATGGAGACATCAAGTATCAGTGGGAAAAATGGCTGTGGATCTTTGCCCTGCTCTTCCACTGGGGGATGTTCTTCACCCTGCTCCGTCATTTCCGTTTCTTTACCGCCAACGTACCTGCTTGGGTAGGCTGGATTGAAAATGTCGATGGTGTATTCATGGTCGACTTGCATCCAATCTACTTGACAGGCTTCATGATGGTCGGCGGGCTCGTATTGCTCTTGCTCCGTCGTCTCTACATCGGCAAGGTACGTTACATCAGCTTGCTGAACGACTATTTCCCACTCTGCCTGCTGATCGGCATTGGCCTGATGGGGATGGTTATGCGTTACACCGACTTTGGTCATGTTAACATCAACGCCGTTGGTGATTTGATGGTATCTCTCGTGACCTTCCATCCAGCACTGCCAGCAGAACCAATCGGTGCTGCATTCTACATGCACCTTGCACTCGTTTGCACGCTTTTGATCTACTTCCCAATGGGCAAACTCATGCATGCTATTGGTATCTTCATGAGCCCAACCCGTAATATGATCAACAATAGCCGTGCAAAACGTCACGTCAACCCATGGAACCCAGTTGTCGAATTCCACTACTACAGTGATTACGAAGACGAATTCCGTGAAAAGATGGTGAAGGTTGGCTTGCCAGTCGATAAGACGATTGAACAAGCTGCTGCTGAAAAAGCTGAAAAAGAAGCTGCGCTCAAAGCTGAGCTTGGCATCTAACAAAAATCAAAACAGAGTGACCCTATGGCCACTCTGTTTTTTTACGCAAAATTGCAGAATCGAGTGAATAGAAAAAGCGCAAGGCCGTTCCCTGAAAAAGGGAGCGCCTTGCGCTTTTTTAGTAAGAACTGTTAGTCTTTTACGAGCGGCACAAATTCAAAGGTGCGGCAGTCAACGAGGCCGCGGTTGGTGAGGCGTAAGTCTGGCAGGCAGGCGAGTGGGATCAGGGCCATGGTCATAAATGGGGATGGCATATCGCAGCCAATGGCTTTCCAGGCCGATTCAAGCTGTGCAACCGTATCAGCCATAGCCTCAGCAGATTTGTCATTCATGAGGCCGGCAATTGGCAGCTCAACGAGACCAAGCACTTTGCCGTCCTGCACGGCAACCATACCGCCGCCGCATTGGATCAGGGTGTTGGCGGCCAGCGCCATGTCTTCGTCGTTGGTGCCGACAACAAGGAGGTTGTGGGCATCATGCGCAACGGTCGACGCCATGGCACCGTGTTTGATGCCAAAGCCCATGACAAATCCTGAGCCCTTGGTGCCGGTTTCGTGGTGACGTTCGAGAACGAAGGTTTTCAAGACGTCCTGTGTGGTGTCGCTTTCGAGGCAGCCGTCCTTGACGGTCAGATCAACGAAGCGTTCGATATCGCCGACGCGTGCAGGGATGACTTCGATGGCGCGCACGGTGACACGGTCTTTTCCTTTTGGCGCAGCGATCTTGAACGCATCAGCGGTGACATTGTCTTTGAGATGCACGCTGTGCAGCGCCCAATCAGGATAGGTGTATGGCGCAAAATCCTTGGTCATCTTGCCATTGAGTGCGACGGTTTCACCGTCAATGATGGTGCGTGTAACCTCAAAGGTTTCGAGGTCTTTCAGGAACACGATGTCAGCACATTTACTTGGCGCGATGGAGCCGAGATCCTGTTCCATGCGGTAGCACTGGGCGGTGTTGATGGTTGCCATGCGGATGGCGGTGATTGGATCAAAGCCATTTTCCACAGCAATGCGCAGAATGTAGTCCATGTGACCGTTGGCCACCAATGTGTGTGGATGGGTGTCGTCGCTGACCAGGCAGGCAAAGCGTGCGTCGATGTTGTTTTCGGTGATGGCTTTGGCAATCACTGGAAGATCCTGCCATGCGCTGCCCATGCGAAGCTGTGCATACATGCCCAGGCGCATTTTAGCGATGATGTCTTCTGGACGGGTGGACTCGTGGCAGCAGCATACGCCGCTGGCGATGTAGGCGTTAAGCCCTGTGCCAGTGTCAGGCAGAGAGTAGTGGCCAGTGACGACCTTATCGGCCTTAAGTGTCGCATCAACGATGCCATGGGCATGGTCGTCCGAGGCGAGGATGCCAGGGAAATTCATCATTTCGCCGAGGCCGACGATGTCATCCCATTGCATGGTTTCGGCCACATCTTCTGGGCCGACAAAACTGCCAGTGTCTTCGAAACCGGGCACAGCTGGCACGCAGGATGGGGTCACAAACATGGTCTTGAGTGGGGTGCGCTTAGAATCTTCGATCATGCAGCGCACGCCTTTGAGGCCCAGCACGTTGCAGATTTCATGAGGATCGGGATAAATGCCGATGGTGCCGTGAGGAATGACAGCCTTGGCGTATTCGCCAACACTGAGCATCGAGGATTCAATGTGGATGTGCCCATCGAGAAAACCAGGAGCGACATATTGTCCTTCGGCGTCGATGATCTCAGTGTCAGGGCCAATGCAGGCAGTGGCGTCGCCAACGAGCGCGATACGGCCTTCTTTGATGGCGATGTCAAGGCCGTCGAGAATTTCAGCGGTGCAGACGTTAACGAGACGGCCGCCGCGGATCACGGTATCAGCAGGAGTGCGTCCCATTGCGACGTCTGCCAGGGTTTTGGTGACTTCCCAGAGTGGGCGTTTGCAAAAATGATTGATCATAGTAAACTCCTTCTTTGATTAATGATAAAGCGTAAAATGGTTGCGGTTGAAATCAAGGAGGCCCTCATCACGCATCTTTGATAACTCATTGGACATGGCACTGCGGTCTACGGAGAGGTAGTCTGCGAGCTGCTGACGGTTAAAGGGAATGGTGAAGCTGGCGCTGTTGGCACGCTGGCTCTCTGCACTGAGATAAGAGTTGAGCTTGGCGCGCGTGGTGCGCTTTGACAAGTGCCCAAGTTTCCCCATCAGTTGACGGTTCTTTTCAGCCAGCACGTAAAATAGATTTTGAACGACCAGTGCATGGAAGGGACAGGCGTTGGAGCAGACAGTGAGCATTTTGCGCGCGGCAAAAAGTGCGACAGTGCTGTCGGTGACTGTCACCACATCTGCCTGCCTGGGTCCGCTTGTTGGCGCGATGTACGCTTCGCCGAAAATGTCGCCGGCAGTTAAGTCGCCAATGATGGTATGATTGCCCCAGTAATCATCAGTTTGGATATGCAATTGACCGTCCAGAACAAGAGCGATCTGTGACAAATCGTCACCCTGGCGAAAAACGGCTTCACCTTTGCGATAGGTGAGAATTTGTGTTTGCAGGCAACCAAGCATATTGTTGAGGTCGTCGAGGGTGACGCCTTGAAACAGTGCGGTGGTTTGCAGAAAACGCAACGTCGCTTTTTCCATAAAATAATCTCCTTTCGTTGGAAAACCAACAGATTTCATGGTTTCATCGTATTATACTATGATCAAGAAATCAAGAGTAGGATGAAATTGTTTAGAGGAGGACCCACATGATCAGACGTATCATTAAGATTGACGAAGAAAAATGCAATGGCTGCGGTGCCTGTGCTACCGCCTGCCATGAAGGCGCCATTGACATGATCAACGGCAAAGCTGTGCTGACCCGTGAAAATTATTGTGATGGTCTTGGAGACTGTCTGCCAAATTGTCCAACAGGTGCCATCACTTTTGAAGAACGTGAAGCACCAGCTTATGACGAAGCTGCGGTGAAAGCCGCACAGGCTGCCAAGGCGGCAAAAGCCTCTGCCTGCGGCTGCCCTGGCGAGCAGGCAAAAACCATCGCTTGCCCAAGCGCAGCAGCGCCACAGGCAGTGACGGCTCAGCCAAGTCAGCTGCGTCAGTGGCCTGTACAGATCAAACTGGTGCCAGTGAATGCGCCTTATTTCGACGGCGCCAAGCTGCTCATTGCAGCAGACTGCACTGCTTATGCCTATGGCAATTTCCATCAGGAATTTA
>JAXJBF010000085.1:0-15365 GCA_036303105.1 Peptococcaceae bacterium
AGGGCACCGCTAACTCCCCATCTAGTACGGCCCATCTATTATACCACTCTCTGCATGTAAAAAACAAGTTATTTATTAGAAACAAAAAGCGCTTCGGAATATTCCGAAGCGCATAGCCCGTACGGGATTCGAACCCGTGAATACCAGCATGAGGGGCTGGGGAGTTAAACCACTTCTCAAACGGGCCAGAACATCATTGTAGAGATCAATATCAAATCTACAAAAAATATCTTACAACTTTGATCTGGCCTTGTCAAGAGAACAGGTTTTAGAAATCTCGGTGCTTTATGATGTGCAGGCTGACACAGTAAGAAATCAAAAGGCAGAGTAAAACGATGAGGCAGCCGATAGCAGTGAGTGCTGTTGTGCTGAGATGGAGAGAAAATGACAGTGCTGCATGAGTATCCAGGAGATTAATCAGGGCAACAATAGGAACCATTGCTACGATGAACACACCGAGCGCGATGAGATAGGCCAGACGTGCGCGTTCTTCATTAAACTTTAGCGTTAATGGCAGCATCAGTGAAAGGAAAAATACGAGACAAGCGCAGCAGCCCAAAGCGGTGAAAATAATCTCTGATGGCGATGTGTTATAGTGTTTGAGCCAACGGGTGAAAAATACGGCTGCAAGGCTGATGATGCAGGAAAGAAACATCATCAAGAAAGAAAAGAGATATTTTTCTGTAACGTATTGTTTGCGGGAAATGGGCAGCGTGAAAAGAAAGCTCAGGCCATTTGTTTGGTTGTCCATGGTGATGCTTATGAAGCCGAGAAGTGAACCCATAAAGGTTAGGTAGCCAAGGGCGAAATAATAACGATCGCTCAGGGCAAGGCCAATTATGAGAATCAGACCGACAAAACTTTTCTGCAGCAACAAATAGCGGAAATCTTTAAGAAACAACCCTTTCATTGATGGTCACCTCAATTCGAAAAGATGGGGGAGGTCGAAACGGATTACAATTCTTTACGTGTCATAATGCGCAGACTGAACTTGATAGAAATGCCCAGGCAGAGCAAAAGAATGATGCAGCCAATGGTGATAAGAACAGGCGTGTCCAAGGATGCAATGGCTTGGAGCAATGGCAAAGCGTTGGCAACATTTATGAGTAAAGCAGCAATAAAAATGATTGCCAAGAATCCGCCAATAGCAATAAAGCTGGCGATGCGTGCGCGCTCGGCACCGAATTTAAACTGCAGTGGTATCATGATACTCGTGAATAGGAAGGCGCCGGCCAGTGTGCCGCAGGTGGTGGCAAGGATCGCATCGATCGGCGCTTGATAGTCGCCAAAGGGACGGGTGATGAGGGCAAAAACAAGGGCGATGCAGCAGAAAAGGGCGCCCATTAAGAATGTGAACAGGTATTTTTCAAGAACGTAGGAGCGATGAGAAAGGGGCAAGGTAAAAAGAAACGTTAGATTGTGGTCCTGATCGTCCATGGTAATGCTGGTCATCCCTAGGACAATGCCCATAAAAGCCAAGTAGCCGATGACAAAAAGTTCGTTGTCTTCTTGGGTAAGGCTGAGTGTGAAGCCGATGATTAAGATGAGAAGAATGAAGCTTTTTTGTGTCAGCATATAACGCAGGTCTTTGAGCAGTAAGCCTTTCATTGTTGATCACCTCGAATCATAAGTGCGAACACGTCATCAATGCCGCTGTGTTCAATGGCGATGTCCGGATAATTTTCACGATAAAATTGCTTTTGGTTAGTGAGACATTGGCAGCCGTAGTTTTCCTGTTTGACGCGCAAAATGTATGCATGATCGAGCTGTTCAAACTGTTCCGCCGTCACCTTGAGCACAGCATAGTCGGACAGCAGCACATCGGTGTCTTCATGGAAAATGATGCGGCCGTCGTGAATCATGTAGAGATCGTCGCAAAGGTTTTCAAGATCGCTGGAAATGTGGGAGCTGATGAGAATGGCGCGGTCTTCGTCTTCCTCCATAAAACTGCGTAAATCATCAAGCAGGTCTTCTCGCGCCAGAGAATCAAGGCCGGCCGTTGGTTCATCGAGAATGAGCAGTTTGGCGTTGTGGCTGGTGGCAATGAGCACTTTGAGCTTGGCGTTCATGCCTGTGGAAAAATCTTTGATTTTCTTTTTCAGCGGTAGGCCCATGGCTTCGGCACGCCGCAAAAAATCTGTTTTATCGAATTGCTCGTAAAATGCCGCTAAAATTGGCGCAATATCTTTGATTGTAAGATGGCCGTTGAAAGTCGCATTGGAAAGTACGACACCAATATTTTTGCGATCTTCTGGTGTGATGGCATCAAATGGTTTGTTAAAAAGCAGGCCCTCGCCGCCGTCGGTGCTGATGAGGCCGAGGATGGCTTTAAATGTTGTGCTTTTTCCGGCGCCGTTGCGGCCGATGAGGCCGGTGATGGTGCCAGGCCGAACGCTCAGGGTACAATCCAGGGTAAAGCCGGGATAGTGCTTTTGCAGGTGATTGAGTGTGATCATTTTGATCCCTCCAATAGGATGTCGAATAGGTCGCGCATGTCGTCGTCGCTGATGCCAAGACGCCGCCCTTTCAAGATGGCTTGTTCCAGGGCTGCTTCTACTTCCTTGCGCTGTTCTTCTAATAACAGTTCGCTGTTGGTGGCTGTTACATAAGTGCCTTTGCCGTGAATGGTGTGGGTAAAGCCTTCTGTTTCCAGAGCATCGTAGGCTTTCTTTACAGTAAGTGCGCTGATTTTGAGCTCTTTGGACAGGCTGCGCACCGAAGGCAAGGCGTCATTTTCGATGAGTTCGCCATCGCGGATCAGTTTTTTTACTTGGTCAACGATTTGTTCATAGATTGGTACCATGAGAGAATGATTGATGATGATCTTCAATGGAATTCCTCCTCTCGTTATAAACAGTGTATAACAGCTGAAAACTGTTGTCAAGTGTTATATGCTGTTTATTAAAAAAAGCCCTCGTTGCGAGGGCCTGTAAACATATGGAGAGAAAGGTGAAATTCCATGAAATCATCATTCTCGCAATGAGATACCATCAACGGTGACGTCAAACATCAGCAGTTGAGGTTGGATGGCAGAAAATGGCGTAAATTCTGAGTAGTGATCGCTGTTGAGGCCGTAGGATTCGGCCGACATGGCAGGATACTGGAGAAGGCTTTCCTGGTGAATGTACGTTGCTTGGCTGTTGAAAAATTGGTTGCCCTCTAGAGGGGTGAACGAATAAGTGATATAGCCACGATGATTTTCTCCTTGATTAGGGAAAGAGAAGTTGGCGAAAACAAGATCATAAGGCTTAATGATCGTGAAAATAGGGTCGACTTTTGTACGGGTTTCAATGGAATGATACGGTGCCGAAAAATGTTCTCCATTGTTGTCATAGAAGACACGACCAGTGACTTCACTGATTAAAAGTGTGCTTTGAGGTATTTTGCTATAGGCTGGATTTAAGCAAATAGCGTCGGTTCCTCTGAAACCAGGATTGATGAGCCAATGGAAGTAGTGGAAAAGCACCAGGCGTGGCTGTTCACCGGGTATCAGAACGACAATATTGGTCATATCAATATTGCGTTCATCATAAAAAAGAGTGTCAAAATAATAATCTTTGGTTCCGGAATTGAGAAGCACTTGCGTGGCGCCTTCGCACGCCGCAATGTCTTCAGCGGATAAATCGTTCAAGATGTATTCGGGGAAACCGAGGTTGATCAGGTGCGTCTTGGCTTCTTCAACGCTTGCTGGCCGCGAATTCTCTTTGGTGCTCCACGCCATGGAATAACTGCTGAAGAAGAGGTAGCCACAGGCGCTGCCAATGACAAGTATGGCAACAAGGATCAAGGTGAAGGATCGGTTTGAAATCTGCACTGGTGCTGGCTGAAGAACGTAGCCAAGATTGTCAAGCGTTTTAAAGGTGCGGGAAACAATCCAGAGAAGGAGGATAAAAATGAAAATCAAAGCAACAAGAATCCGCCAAGAGTTGAAGACGTAGTTGCCTTTGAGTTGCAGAAAGACCATGGCATTAGGTACTAGACTCCATGTCAGCAGTGCCAATACACCCAGCGCTTTTGAACGAAGGCCCATTTTCTTTTGAATGCTTCGGAGCCCGCGCCAGAAGCAAAATAGAGATAGCGCTATAAAGAGCGTATTAATGAATAGCGCGAATAATGTGAAGGCTTCTGAAAGTGGTGGAAGTTCAATGATGGTGGTGTTTAAAAATAGCTTGGTGAATAAATAGATCGCATGGAACACTTCAAGAATGTAGCAGAAGCCAAACCAGCGATTTTCATGCTGCAAGGCACGAAATCCAAGCAGCACTAGGATCTGGCCAATGGCTGGGAGAATAAAATCAAGCCCCATTAAACCAATGGTAAAAGTATAGAGAAAATACCCAATAAGAATGCGGTTTAATGCCGTTTTTCCAGGAACCGTTTGCGCGACGATATCGTCTGGCGGCAGGTCGGAAACACTTCGCTGCAGCATGGCGTCAAAAGCTTGCTCGTTTTCGAAGGTGTGTCGAGGATCAGTCATCATGGTCACCTCCCAACAGTTTTTGTAACGTTTTTCTTAAACGGTAAAGTCGGCCTTCGACGGCACGTTCCGTAATTCCTAATTCGGCAGCGATTTGCGCGGTGGATTGCAGGTAATAATATTTTCTGTAAAACAAAAGGCGATCGCGTGATGAAAGCCGGTTCAACGCTTTTTCCAGGTTTTTTTGCTGCTCCTGCAGCAAGATCTTTTCCTCTGGCGTTGGCTCGGATGATGGGTGATTTTCAGGAATCTCTCCGCTGCTGCTGTGACGTGCAAGAGAACGAACGTGGTTTAAGGCTGTGTTTCTGGTGATGGCCGTGAGCCAAGCTTTCCAACTGCCTCTTTTGGGATTGAACTGGTCGATTTTGTCCCAGACGCGCATGGTCACTTCAGCAAGACAGTCTTCCTGATCCTGTGGATTAGGCAGGATTGGCGCAATAATATAGCGCATCAACGGGCCATAGTGGGTTATCAGCGCTGTCAGGCCATCTTCATTTTTGCTCTGCAGCAATTCAATAATGTCCTGTTCTTTCATGTCATCGCCTCCCCTCGATGGTTTCTTCTATTCAATAATACCCGTGAAAATAGGAAAACCCACGGATCCTTTGATAATATTATGATGAAATTTGTTGGGCATGTCATCGGTTGTTTCGTAAAGAGCATAAAAATAACAGATATTCGGTGAAATGATCGAATATCCGTTATTTTTATGCGAATTTTGAGGCGTAATTTGGACTGTTAATCTTTGAGGAATCCTTGTTTTTGCAAGGTTTCGAGCAAACTTGGGGATGCATCAGGCACAGCGGCCATGCGCGCCGCCATTTGGGCAGTAAAAGTATCCACAGGTTTTTTTGTGTCGCGCAGATCATAGTATTGATGCACGATAGTATCATAATCAGCAAGGGCGGTCAATGGTTCGATGATCGGTTCATAACGGTTTTCCATAACGACAAATTCACGAGGCAGGCGTGGCTTTAGTGCCGGTTCCTGGTCAGGCACGCCGATGGCAAGGCCGAGGCAAGGGAAGGTATATGGTGGCAGTTCAAGCAAATCAATGACAGCCTGCATGTCGTTGTTGATGCTGCCAAGAATGACGCAGCCGAGATCCATGCTTTCTGCAGCGGTTACCATGTTCATCGTCATCAGTGTAGCGTCATAGAACGTAGGGAAAAAACGCTCTGCACGGCCCATGCCATCTGCAGGCACATTTTGTGCTTCTGCGATGCGTACATTACGGTTCATATCGGCAACAATGACGAATAAAGCTGCTGCTTCAGCGACATAGGCTTGCTTGCAGATGGCAGCAAGCGCCTGCTTTTTGTCGCTATCGGTAATGTGAATGATGCTGGCTGCCTGCAGGAAGGTGTAAGTTGGTGTATGGCTGGCTGCAGCGAGGATGGCATCGAGTTGCTCAGCGGTGAGCGGTGTGTCTTTAAATTTACGGATGCTGCGGTGATTCAGCTGATGTTGAAGTGTTGCGTTCATTGCGATCAATCCTTTCGTTTTCTTATAGCATAGCGCAAAAAAGAAGAAATTGGCAATAAAAAAACACCAGAAGGCCGTACCTTCTGGTGCAAAGCTGATGACCGGACTTGAACCGGTGACCTGCTGATTACGAATCAGCTGCTCTACCAACTGAGCCACATCAGCAAGAGTAAGCCGACAATGGGACTCGAACCCGCAACCTGCTGATTACAAATCAGCTGCTCTACCAATTGAGCTATATCGGCAAACGCATCTCCTATATACTATCATTGTGTTGAGAAAAATGCAAGTGTATTTGCAGATTTTTTTAGATTCTTTTAAAGATGTTATGAAAGACTTCAAAATCTAGTAAAGAAGTGGTATTATTCATTTATATGTTGGGTATTGCAGATATATCTTGTAGAATTAGAAAAAATATAAAATATACGTATACAGAACTCTTGACGTTTGCCCAATAACCGTGGATAATATTGATAAGCAAATAAGAATATGTCATTCAGTGTTTTCATGTGTTCTGGGGGGAACAAACGCATATGAAGTCATGGCTCTTTAAAAGAGCGATTTGCTCAACGTACAAATTTATTTAGGAAGGGAAGTTAGAAAATCGATGAAAGCGTCCGATGAAATCTTTGAAAAAAAACAGAAGCTGGTGCATGAGATCCTCCGCACGAGACGAGAAATGGGGATGACCCAGAAAAATATTGAGGCAGCCTGTGGGGTCAAACAACCAGTCATCGCGCGTATGGAAAGAGGGTTGACGGATCCTCAGCTAACAACCATCCTCAAGGTGTTGCGTCCACTGGGGAAAACCTTGAAGATCGTTGATATTGAAGAAGACAGTGAAAAATAATTGATCGATAAACAAAATGCGCCCTTTTTAGGTCGCATTTTTTGTAGATAGCGTTTTTAAAATAAAATTTTCTTGGTTATAGAACAGCGTAAAATAAAGGAGGATGCCTCGTGGTAAAAGCCAAAACGAGGTATGTGTGTCAAGAGTGCGGTTACCAAACACCAAAATGGATGGGGCGTTGTCCGGACTGTGGCGCGTGGAACAGCCTCGTTGAAGAGGTTGTGGCTCAGTCTCAGGAAAAGAAATCTGGACGTCCGCATTTGCAGCCATTGGCTGGTGGAAACAGCAAACCAGAATCACTCTCTGCCATCCAGACTACAACGGCCAGTCGAATTGATACAGGTATTCATGAGCTTAATCGTGTGCTTGGTGGTGGTTTGGTACCAGGTGAATTGGTGCTCTTAAGCGGCGATCCTGGAATTGGTAAGTCGACGCTGACCATGCAGTTGATGGATAAAATCGCAGGAGCTGGGCAAGTGCTCTATGTTTCCGGTGAGGAATCAAAGGGGCAGATCCGCAATCGTGCGGAGCGCCTCGGGGTATCAAGTACACGAATCCATGTGATGACAGAAAACAACGTAGACGTGTTAGACGCTGTTGTGCGTGGGCAGAATTGGGATCTTTTAATTATTGATTCTGTGCAGACCATCTTTGACCCAGCTGTACAATCAGCACCAGGTAGTGTGTCGCAGCTGAGGGCTGTGACAGCTGTTTGTATGGGTTGGGCCAAAGGTGTTGGCATTCCTACAGTGCTCATTGGTCATGTGACGAAAGATGGGACCGTGGCTGGTCCGCGTGTGTTGGAGCATATGGTGGATGCAGTGCTGTTATTTGAAGGTGATCGACAGTCACAGTATCGTGTTTTGCGTGGCTTGAAGAACCGTTTTGGATCAATCAATGAGATCGGTGTGTTTGACATGACGAGTGTGGGGTTGGTTGAAGTTGGTGACGCGTCCAGAGTTTTCCTTTCGGAGCGGGCGCAAGCCGTGAGTGGTGCTGTGGTCACAGCATTGCTAGAGGGCTCCCGACCAATTTTGGTTGAAATTCAGGCTTTGGCAACAAAGTCTTTTTACGGGCAGTCACGCTGCATGACAACGGGAATCAAGTACGATAGGGTTTCAATGTTGATTGCAGTGTTGGAAAAACGTGCAGGACTGAGACTGGGTGACCAGGATGTGTATTTGAATGTTGTTGGCGGTCTGCGTGTAGACGATCCTGCTTGCGATTTGGCGGTAGCGATGGCCATTGTTTCCAGCTATTTGGATAAGAGCATTGCGCCGGATATGCTGCTGTTAGGGGAAGTGGGACTGACAGGAGAATTGCGACAGGTCAATCAGTTGGAACGGCGCTTGCGCGAAGCGGCACAAATGGGTTTTCGAAAAGCGATTGTGCCAAAGCAGAAAAAAGCTTTAAAAATTCCGCAGATGGAAGTTATAGAACGCTCGTTTATCAACGACGTAATAAATGAATGTTGGAGGGAGTAGATATGCAGCTTATTTCAAATGAAACCAATGCATTGATGGATGTTCTCAAGAAAACTGCCCCCGGCACAGAACTGCGTGAAGGTTTGGATAATGTGTTGCGAGCCAATACCGGTGGTCTTATTGTGATTGGAGATCCAGCGAAAATCAAGCCTCTGACAAAGGGCGGTTTTGAAATTGATACCGATTATTCACCAGCACATCTTTATGAGCTGGCTAAAATGGATGGCGCTATTTTAATTTCGCCGGATGTAAAACGTATTATCAGTGCCAATACGCATTTGATGCCGGATCCGGATGTGCCATCATCTGAAACAGGGATTCGTCATCGTACGGCAGAGCAAACTGCACGACAAACAGGGGCTTTGGTCATCTGTATTTCACAGCGCCGTCGTGTCATTACCCTCTATAAAGGTACGTCAAAATATGTGCTAAAAGATGTAAGTGTGCTCTTAAATACTGCCAACCAGGCGTTGGGTACCTTAGAAAAATATAAGGATGTTCTTGAAGAAGCCGTGCTGCGATTGAGCGTGCAGGAGTTTGACAATGTGGTAACATTGCCTGATGTTTTAACTGTTGTTCAGCGTGCTGAATTGTTTAAGCGTGTTGAAATGATGCTCCGCGTTTATTTGACAGAACTTGGCGATGAAAGTTTGTTGATTCGCATGCAGGCAGAAGAACTGAGCAGTAACGTTGAAACAGAAGAACGTTTGACCATTCGTGATTATATGCTTCGTGATCCGGACAAAAGTGATCAGGAACAGTTGGACGAGTATCTGCACCGTCTTGCTCGTTTTGATAGTGAACAGTTGTGGGATTTAGATTTGATTGCCCGTTCATTGAATTTGAATGAGTTTCATGATAAAGATAAGCGTGTCTTTTTGGAATGTCGTGGCTATCGTATGCTGCATAAAATTCCACGTTTGCCTAATTCTGTTATTGAAAATATGGTGGAGGCATTCGGAGACTTTCAATCGATTCTTCTGGCAAGCAATGATGAGTTGGATGCGGTTGAAGGCATTGGGCCAGCACGTGTCAGTCAGATCACATTGGGGCTTGAACGTATTCGCAGTCAAATTATCACCGATAGTAACTGGGTGCAATAATCTTTCGTTTGTTATTTGAAAGGAGGTGAGAGTATGAGAACTTCAGAAAAGATCATTATTAATATCGTACGATTGGTCATGCTATGCGTGGGTTTAGCCGTAGGATATATTGTCAGTTTTCCGCTATATCATCTGTTACGCTCTATGTCAGTAAATTTTTTGCAAAACAGTTCCTATGGCTTCCCCGTTGTTTGCGGTGTGTTAATGGTTCTTTGTGGACTTATAGGATTTATTATTGGAAAACCATTGGCGGCCTTGATTGTACGAGGGACAACATTAATGGAACAGCGGCTCAAGCAAATGCCGTTTCCAGCATTGATTTCTTCGACGGTTGGTTTAATCGTTGGGCTTTTGATTGCAGCGCTGCTGTCCAGCACTGTTAAAGCACTGCCTATCGTTGGCAGCTACATGCCGGTGATACTTAGTGTGATTTTTGGTTATCTGGGCATTTCTGTTGGCTATCGCTGGCGTGAAACGGTGGATGGCTTTTTGGGTGCGCTGCGGCGTTCGCCAAAACGCAGTCGCCGTGAAGCCAAGGATTGTAAGGAACCTAAGAATTCAGAAGAAGCAGTGTCGTCATTGTCTTATAAGACAGTTGTTCATCCGAAAGTATTGGATACCAGCGTTATCATTGACGGGCGTATTGTAGAAATTTGCAAAGCAGGTTTTTTAGAAGGACCGTTGATTATTACAAATTTTGTTTTGGATGAGCTGCGTCATATAGCGGACAGCAGCGATTCTCTTAAACGTGTACGTGGGCGTCGTGGTTTGGACATTCTTAATGATTTGCAGAAGACCGAAGTAGAAGTCATCAATGTAAGCATTGATTATGAAGAAATTCCAGAGGTTGATGCGAAACTGGTGCAACTGGCAAAAGATACCAATGGTTATGTTGTCACCAATGATTTCAATTTGAATAAGGTGGCATCGTTTCAAAAAGTGAAGACCCTTAACGTGAATGAGCTGGCGGGTGCTATTAAAACTGTGGTACTGCCGGGCGAAAGCATGCGTGTTGAAGTGGTGGCTCGTGGGAAAGAGAACGAGCAGGGTGTTGGCTATTTGGATGATGGAACCATGGTTGTTGTTGAAAATGGTAAGCACGTTATTGGTAAAACAGTAGATACAGTGGTTACTTCTGTGATTCAGACCAATGCTGGACGTATGATTTTTGTGCGTTTGGAACAAAATTAAATGATTCAGAGCGAGGTGCTATTTCCTCGCTCTTTTTATGTCTTCTGCATCTGTCGTTTATTGGAAAATATGCTATAATGGGGAACAATGAAATGACAGGAGGGAGATGCGATGGTTGGTGCGGTGATTTTGGCTGGCGGCCAAGGCAAGCGTATGCAAGCAGGCATGAACAAACAATACCTCACCATTGAAGGACGCAGTGTGCTTAGTTGTGCAATAGAAAGCATGGCAGCAATGGCCGAGGCACTCATTGTTGTAGCGGCTAAAGGTGAAGAAACAAAAGCATGGGCAGCTGTCGCTGAAAGTGGCGTGGACAGCAAGCGTGTGCAAGTGGTAGAGGGAGGCAAAGAACGTCAGGACTCGGTGCGGCATGCGTTGACCGCCATGCCAGAATGTTGGGATAAAGTATTGATTCATGATGGTGCGCGTCCGTTTGTCCCCAAAGACATGCTTGTGCGTATTCTTACGGCAACAGCGCCAGGCATTGGCGTGGTTCCTGGTCTTTCAGTTACAGATACCATTAAGCGGATTGATGCATCTGGATTTATTGTTGAGACGCCGCCGCGTGCGCAGCTTCGGGCTGCACAGACGCCACAATGTTTTATGGCACAGGAAATTCGTGCCCTGCATTTGGCAGCAGTGAACAGTGGACACATTTTTACTGACGATGCTGCTTTGTATGAATATGGCGGCAAACGTGTGCGCATGGTGGATGGTGATGCGATGAGCCGCAAGCTGACCGTACCGGACGATATGTTGTGGGCGGTGGAAATGAAACATGCATGGGAGGCGCAGAAAAAATGAGAGTAGGAATGGGTTATGATGTGCATCGTTTGGTAGAAGATAGAAAACTGATGCTTGGTGGGGTAGAGATCCCTTATGAAAAAGGATTGTTGGGGCATTCGGACGCGGATGTACTGTTGCATGCTATTATGGATGCGATGCTTGGTGCAGCGGCCTTGGGAGATATTGGCCAGCATTTTCCGGATACTGACCCAGCGTATAAAGGCGCCGATAGTCTGGTGCTTTTGTGTGCTTGCCGGAATAAGATCGCGGAAAAAGGCTATCAGATCCATAATGTGGATGCATTGATCTGTGCGCAAGCACCTAAAATGGCGCCACATATTGCTGCCATGCGCAATAATATTGCTAAAGCACTAAATGTGGCTGTTGATGCCATCAATGTCAAGGCAACGACAACCGAACGTTTGGGATTCGTTGGAGATGGCTCAGGGATGAGTGCATACGCAGTCTGCCTGTTGGAGGAAGCTCATGCATAAAGCCTTGGACTTATTCGAAAAAAGCACGACCCATCCAGAACAGCTGCCAGCATTGACATTGGCTTTTGTAGGCGATGCAGTATATGAACTATATGTGCGCACAATGATGCTGCGTCGCAGTGTCAATGCACACATTCTCAATAAACGTTGTGTGCAATTGGTCAATAATCGTACGCAATCGGCTTTATATGGTAAATTAGAGCCTGATTTGAATGACGTTGAGCAGGGGGTGCTGCATCGTGGACGCAACGCCAAAGGCATTGTGCCAAAGCATGCCACGACACAAGATTATCGACGCGCAACGGCAGTGGAGGCGCTGGTGGGGTATTGGTACTTGATGGATGATGAAGAAAAATTGAAGTGGGCATTTGACACTTTATGGGACATGACAGAAGGAGAACACTGTGAGTAGAGCCGATGAGATTTTTAAGCAAAATATTCGCCAGATCTTAGATCAGGGCATTTGGGACACGGAGTATGAGGTGCGGCCGCGTTGGAGCGATGGAACACCGGCACACACCATAAAATGTTTCGGACTTGTTAATCGCTATGATCTCAGTGAAGAATTCCCGATTTTAACATTGCGCAAGACCAATCTGCGCAATGCGGTGGATGAATTGCTTTGGATCTGGCAGAAAAAATCCAATCGTATTGCTGATTTACATAGCCATATTTGGGACCAATGGGCAGGTGATGATGGCACCATTGGCAAGGCTTATGGTTATCAGCTTGGCATCAAACATGAATATAAAGAAGGATGGTTTGATCAAGTGGATCGTGTGCTTTACGACCTCAAGCATCAGCCAAATAGCCGTCGCATCATGACCAACATTTATAATCATCATGACTTGCATGCGATGAATCTTTATCCATGTGCATATAGCATGACATTCAATGTGAGTGGAAAGCGTCTCAATGCCATTCTCAATCAGCGCAGTCAAGACATGCTGACTGCTAATAATTGGAACGTTGCACAGTATGCCGTGTTGGTACATATGATTGCACAGGTCAGCGGTTTAGAAGCTGGCGAACTGGTGCATGTGATTGCAGACGCACATATCTATGACCGCCATTTGCCGATTATTGAAGAAGTCATTGCTCATCAAGGTTACGCAGCGCCAGACTTTTCACTGAATCCGGATGTCAACGATTTTTATGCGTTCACTGTTGATGATGTACAACTCGATCATTACGAATATTGGCCGTTGGAAGGGCGTATTCCAGTGGCAGAATGAATAAAAAGGCCGCAGAGATGTGCGGCCTTTTTTGTGTCAGTGTGAAATCTCAGCGCTTTTCTGAAGCCTGTGTATGGCGAATGACTGATGATATATGGCTGGATAAGCTTGTTGAGCAATAGGGAAAAATGTGGTATATTTTTTTAAGGCTCTACGCTCGGTAGAGCATGATTTTTGTGAGATTTACGCCACGAAGGCGCTATGAATCATAACCAGAGAAAGTTGGATGAAATGATGAATTTGATCGTCGCGGTAGACGAAAATTGGGGCATCGGCAAAAATGGCGGCATGCTTGATCATTTGCCCAAAGACCTTGCTTTTTTTAAACAGCAAACCAGTGGCCATGTTATTGTAATGGGGCGTAAGACTTTGGAATCATTTCCTGGCGGAAAGCCATTGCCAAATCGCATCAATATTGTTTTGACTGCTCAGCAAGATTATCAAGCGGCAGAAGGTGTGGTTTTGGTGCATACGCTTAAAGAGCTGGCTGAAATTCTGCAAACGTTAGGAAGAGAAGATGTTTTTTTGGTCGGTGGCGCCAGTCTTTACGCAACGTTGAAAGACTATTGCACTGGCGGCTACGTGACGCACATTGGTCATGCGTACGAAGGTGTTCAGGCTTATTTTCCAAATTTGAATACGGATGCGCATTGGCAGCTGGCCGAAACATTGGCGGAAGATGAAGAGAATGGCTACTCATTGCGCTTTTGTTATTACCGCAATCTATCCCCACAATCATTGGAGGCATTATTATGAGTGAAATTTACGGGCGAAATCCTGTCATTGAAGCCCTGAAAAGTGGTACGGATATTAACCGAATCTATATTGCAAAAGGTGCACAGCACAAAGCCATTGATGACATTTATAAATTGGCACGTGCGGCGCAGGTACCGGTGCAGCAAGTTGAACGTCGCAAATTGGACAGCCTGTTTCCTGGCAAAAATCATCAGGGCGTGTATGCATCTGTTGCAGAAATGCAGTACGTGGAGTGGGAAGACATTCTTGCTGCTGCACGTGCAAAAGGGGAACCTCCGCTGGTGTTGGTTTTGGATGAGATCGAAGATCCGCACAATTTAGGTGCTATTTTGCGCAATGCCGATGCTTTTGGTGTGCATGGTGTGATTATTCCAAAGCGTCGTTCTGTCAGCTTGACAGGTACTGTTGCCAAAGCTGCAGCTGGTGCTTTGCAGTATGTGCCAGTGGCGCGTGTTGCAAATATTGCACAAACCCTGAAAGCACTGAAAAAAGAAGGGCTGTGGGTATGTGGAACAGCCATGGACGGTGAGAACATCTATCAGGCACCGCTCTCTGGTGCTTTGGCCATTGTCATTGGTAATGAAGGTCATGGTATGCGTTCACTCGTTGCGCAACAATGCGATTTTACTGTAGCCATCCCTATGAAGGGGCGCATCAATTCGCTTAATGCGTCTGTTGCAACAGGTATTGTCCTCTCTGAAGTGGAACGACGCCGGGAGGGCTAATCATGAAAACTTATCTGTTTGTTGATGGCTACAACATTATCGGTGCTTGGCCGGAGCTGATCAGCCTGCGCGATGAATCTTTGGAGGAAGCGCGTAAAAAGGTGATTGACTACCTTAGTGAATATGCCGTTGCAAGCGGATATCACACGGTGCTTGTTTTTGATGGTTGGCGTGTCAAAGGCAATCGCGGTAGCGTCGTAGAAAATCCTTATATTGAAATTTTATTTACAGCAGAAGGCGTTACCGCGGACATGGCCATTGAACGCTTGGTCGCGCAGCTGCCAAAGCATCAAAAGATTTATGTAGCAACCAGCGACCGTCTTGAACAAGAGACTGTCTTGGCGCAGGGAGGCTTGCGCATTTCTGCAATGGAGCTGCATAATATGGTCTTTACCCAAAAAGAAGCCCATCGCCGTCGCATTGAAAAGCAGCCGGAAGGTACCAATCCGCTTGATGCACAATTGGATGAGGCGGTGCGCCAGCAGCTGTATGCAATGATTCATGAAGACAATGAAAAGAACTTGAAAAAAAATCAAAAAAAATAAAAGAAAAGCGTTGACATTATCAAAACACAATGGTATTATATATCTCGTCGGCTGGCAAGGTTGCTTGAAACCGACAAACCTTTGGAGGGATACCCAAGTTGGCCAAAGGGGACGGACTGTAAATCCGTTAGCTGTGCTTTCACAGGTTCGAATCCTGTTCCCTCCATTAAAATGCCGCGGGGTGGAGCAGTTGGCAGCTCGTCGGGCTCATAACCCGAAGGTCGCAGGTTCAAG
>JAXJBF010000086.1:0-3458 GCA_036303105.1 Peptococcaceae bacterium
AATCTTGCGCTTGTCGATGTCTACATGATACTGGGCCTTGATCTCTTCAGCCACTTCTTTGTTGCTGATGGTACCAAAAAGCTTGCCATTGGCACCTTCTTTTGCTTTGATGACGACCTTCTGATCGTTCAGCTTCGAAGCGATGCCTTCAGCCTGCGCTTTTTCATAAGCACGTTCTTCAGCTTCCTGAGCTTGCTGTTCAGCGAGACGTTTGAGATTGGTCTTGGTGGCTTCTACTGCCACTTCATTCTTAAAAAGGAAGTTGTGGGCATAACCGCTCTTCACATCAACGATATCGCCACGTTTCCCAACCTTTGGCACATCTTCCGTTAAAATCACTTTCATTGTGGTTTTGCTCCTTTCTGTGATCGCAGATGGCGATAATCGGCAATGCTGTCAAAGACACCGAGGATCACACACACAACGATCAAATAGCCGCCCATCAGCAGTACCAATGCAATATATAGGAACTGAGTGATGAGTGGTTTTTCTGAGAAATTCAGCCGAGCGATGACATAGGAAAAACCATCCAGCGCCATGCCCGCTGCTCCTATTACCATAACATTTGCGGCGACAATCCACAAGACCTGATTGTCAAAATACCGCTCCGCCAAAAGAGCGATCCATGCCAAAAGAAACGGCACAATCACCGCCGGCGGCATAAGAATCGTTTTCCATTGCAGGGCCGGTACCTGTACCTCCGTGTTGAGCCGACGGCACAGCAGATACAAAAGCAGCAGCACCACACCTGTTTCCAGCGCAAAAATCAGCACATAGATCGCTGGCGCCAGCTGCACCATGGTATGTACAAGCTGCGTGAACATAGTCTGCGCCTCTGCCGCGGTCATGCTGCTGGTGGCCATCGCATTAAAGAGATCCATGCTCTCGGCGCTGGCAAGCATTTCATTTTCCAGGGCAGAAAACGTTGGCAGCGCAGCACCTGTAAGCCACAGCTGCAGAAGCAGCATCAAGCCGGTGCCTAAAACCAACGCCAGCGTCGCGCCGCTGAAGACCACGGCATAACGCTGCCGTGCCTTAACCAGTAAACCGCAGACCAAACCAAAGATTGCCGTCTGGCAAAGAAAGCTCAAGCCAGCCAAGGGCCCCAAAAGCATGCCCAAAACAAGCGTCGCTGCCATCGCTGACACGATCGCCATGCCTGTTGGCAGCCAGATAGCGGCCAGCGCCAATGGCAGCGGTGCCAGCAGCCCGAAAAAAATTGGCAGCAGCTGGCTCAACAAGCCAAAAGCCACCGCCAGCGCTGCCATGATACCGCCCAGAGCAACCGGCGAGCGAGGAGGTTGCAGATTGCTCATGCTCATCCTCCTCAGCTGTCGTGGTCGACCTTATGGAAGGTTTTAAGGTTGCCAATCTTACCAGCGCGCTGGGTCAGCAGATCGTCAACAGCCGACAGAGGAATGCCCTGATCGACCAGCATGACCACGAGATGATAGAGCAGATCAGCGACTTCGCCGACTGTGTCTTCCTGCACACCATTTTTAGCAGCAATGATGACTTCAGAAGCCTCTTCACCGATCTTTTTGCAGATTTTGTCCAATCCTTGCTCAAACAGATAGCACGTGTATGAGTTTTCCTGTTTATTGACACGGCGGTCGCTGACCACCTGATACATATGTTCCATGCTTTCCATGATGTTATTCTTCCTTCCCATCCATGATTGGTTTAAAAAAGCAGCTGTGACTGCCTGTATGGCAAGCCGGCCCCGTTTGCTCCACGGTGATGAGCAGGGTGTCATCGTCACAGTCGCCCATCATCTTGACGACACGCTGTACATGGCCAGAGGTGGCACCTTTGTTCCAAAGTTCCTGGCGAGAACGGCTCCAAAACCATGTGTAACCTGTTTCAATGGTCTTTGCCAAACTTTCTCGATTCATATAGGCAAGCATCAACACTTCTCCTGTGCCTGCTTCCTGCACGATGGCTGGAATCAGCTCGCCTTTCTTAAAATATTTTTCTAAATCCATGAGGCTCTCCTTATCTGGCTGGAATGTTCCGTGCACGCATGGCAGTCTTCACCTCGTCGATGGTGAGCTCGCCGTAATGGAACAAGGACGCCGCCAAGGCCGCGTCACAGCCAGTCTCTTCGAATACATCGGCAAAATCATCGACACTGCCAGCGCCGCCGCTGGCGATCACCGGAATATTGACAAGATCGCACACTGCCTTGGTCATTTCAATGTCGTAACCGGCCTTGGTGCCATCGGCGTCCATCGAGGTGAGCAAAATCTCACCAGCCCCGCGTTCTTCCAGCTCCTGCACCCATTCCAGCAAATCCTTACCGGTGTCGATGCGACCACCGTTGATGACCACGTGCCAGCTGCCGTCTTCCACTTTCTTAGCGTCAACAGCCGCCACGATGCACTGACGGCCGAACATTTCTGCTGCTTCGTTGATCAGATCCGGATTGCGCACCGCTGCAGAATTGATGCCAACTTTATCGCTGCCAGCGCGCAGCGTGTCACGGACATCGTCGATGGTGCGAATGCCACCGCCCACCGTTAATGGCACGAATACCACTTCCGCAGTGCGGCGCACCACATCCAGCATGGTGCTGCGGCCTTCGTGGCTGGCGGTAATATCGAGAAAAACAATTTCATCGGCGTTAGCATCGCTGTACTGTTTGGCCAGTTCCACAGGATCGCCGACTTCCTTGATGCCAACAAAGTTGATGCCTTTGACAACCTTGCCATCGCGCACATCGAGACACGGAATAATGCGTTTTGCAAGCATACTCATGCCTCCTTTGCCAAGGCCAGTGCCTCTTCTAAAGAAAGCGTGCCTTCGTAGAGAGATTTTCCGCAAATGGCGCCATAAAGACCGGCTGCCTTGAGATCGGCAATGTTGTCAATGTCGCGAATGCCACCCGAAGCGATGATATGCACATTTGGGCAGGCTGCAATCAGCTGCTCGTAATCTGCCAACGTTGGGCCGGACAAGGTACCGTCTTTGCTGATGTCGGTGTAGATGATGGTCTGCACGCCAGCCTCAGCCATGGCTTTTGCCAGATCCACAAAATGCACGTCCGACGCTTCCAGCCAGCCACCACCGCGCACCATGCCATCACGCGCATCAATGCCAACAGCAATGGCAGCACCGTATTTTTCCACGGCTTCGCGCACCAGCGCTGGCTCATGCAAAGCCACCGAACCAAGGATGACACGAGAAATGCCATTGTCGAGATAACGTTCAATGTCCGCCATAGTGCGAATGCCGCCGCCCAATTCTACTTTGAGGCTGGTTTCTTTTGCCACGCTGAGGAAAATATCCTCGTTTACAGGATGACCTTCGCAGGCGCCATCCAAATCCACCATGTGGATCCATTCTGCGCCAGCCGCTTCAAACTGACGCGCTGTCTCCAGCGCATCGGCGGCCACCTGATGAACTGTGTCAAAAGCGCCCTGATACAGACGCACCGGTGTGCGGTCTTTGATATCAAT
>JAXJBF010000087.1:0-2854 GCA_036303105.1 Peptococcaceae bacterium
CTACGAAAGAAGCGCTGACTTTCACGTTGCCGCTTGGCATGGTGAAGGTGTAGGTGCCATCGCCGTTATCGGTGACTTCTACTTCTTTGCCATTGGCTGTGAGGGTGAGTTCGTCCAGCTTGTAAGCCTTGTCAGGGGAGACAGTGATGGTCACTTTCTCGCCTTCGGTGGCATACTTGTCAACGGAAACACTGCCATTGTCCATATTGGCAACGTTAATTTCGTAGCTGTACTTGCCAGTGTATGGTGGCTGATAAGTGCTTTCTACATAAACTGGAGTAGCAGGCTGATCAGCTACAAATTCAACGCTAAGCTTCAGGCTTCCACCATTGTTGCTTGTGTAGGTTACTTGTTTGAGCAGTTCTTTCTGAACCTGCTCATCGGTGATGCTGGTACCATTGCCCGATGCCCCATCCATTGCATCTTTCATTTTTCCAACAGTAGCATTATCTACCCAAACAGCTGGGCAATCGTCAGTTGTTGAAACATTCTTCATTGTCATGCTAGGAATGGTTGTTACACCGCTGCCCATGCAATATTCAATGTTGGCGTAAGCACCAGCATTTGGATTCAATACACAATCATTCAGTGCCACTTTCTGAGCACCGTTCACTTGTACCGCTGTCCAATCTGCACCGTTGATGGTGACGTTGTTCAATTCTCCACCAGTGGTTTCATAGAATTGAACTGCATGTTTGATTTGTTTCACATCAATAGTAACGTCTTTCATAACAACATTATTGGCACCGATTGCAAACAAACCACCCTGCTGTGGATCATCGCCATTTTTTGTGCCAGTGTAGCTGATGGTGTTTCCATGCCCATTGATGGTCATGGTCTTAGTGATTGGAACAATGCCATCTGTTGTCTGAGCAGTAGACGTTGCAATTGTTGCATCTTTAACAAGATCTACAACAGGATTGTTGGTGCTGGCGTTCGCCGCTGCGATTGCAGCTTCTAAAGAATCATATTCATTTACAGTTCCGTTATCCGTCACTGTTGCAACGGTGCTGTCATTCAATACAACATAATCACTGAAATGGCTGGTTGTCCAAGTCAACGTGTCGTTAGCATAGGTTGCGTTCATGTTTTCCAAACCATTGACACCCACATAGAAAACCTGTGGATTCGTGCCATTAGAGTAAGGAACGTTAATGGTTACAGAGCCGGCAGCAGAGTTGGAATCATAAACATCTGTTTGACCATTGGCAGTCTTTGCAGTTACCGTATACTTAATAGGTTCACTTCCAGTTGCAGTAGTTTTTTTAACGCTTAATACAACGCTATCAGTGCCTGCATTGGTGGTCATTGCGTTCAGCGCAGCGCTGTCCATGGTAACAGTCGCCACGTCAGTTTTAATTGCTACGTTCTGAATGCCAGCTGCATTGTTCAAGCTCGTGAGTGCTTCATTGGCGATCGTCACGTTGCTGGTAGTAACACTATTGCCAGTTGTACCATTGGAAACATCAATACTTACAGTATTATTACTGGTACCAACGTTACTATCTGCTGTTTCACTACCACTATAATTACCACCTACAACTGCAGTTGCAGTGTCATTATTTACAGCAGCATCTGCTTCCAACTTGGAGCTAGTTTGTACAACATATTTGCCATCTTGTTGTTGGGTGCATTCATAGCCAGTTGAAACATAATCCTTCACATCGCTGGAGAACGTGCCGCCAGTAATGGAAATCGTTGCGGTCTCTTCTGGTTTGTAGCAAAATACATTATTATCTGCTTCTGGTTCAGATAACGCATAGTTTCCGCCAGAGATTTGAATACTGCCATTGCCATCACAGCGAATCAGACGATTCTGGGAACCTTCCATTTCAAATGTCGCTGTTCCACCAATGTTTTCGATCTTACCATCTTCATACACACCAATGCCGTGGCGATAATAGCTGGCATCTCCGTCAATGCTCAAACCATCTCCCAGTGCCTTAAAAACACCTCCACTGATGGTTTTAATGGTGCCATAGCTTTGAAGCAAATTGTTCCCACCATATCAAGCAATTTTACTATTATCCATGGTAAAAGTACCACCAGTAATAGCTTCAATCACACTTCCAGCTTCATTCTTAATCACATTTGCTCCACTAACAAACGTTCCACCTGTAATGGTTAAATTTCCGACTTCAATGTTATCACTTTTATCATCATTACCATTACGAATCAAACTGGAACGATTCCCTAAATTTTCAGGTTGTCCGTCCGCAGTCGTAAAAAATCCACCGTTAATGGTCATAGTACCACTGTTAACGACGGTATACCAGGAATTATCAGATCCATCATCTACATAATCTTGAGTTTCCAAGCTGCGAGTATACATACCGCCCTGGATGGTCAATGTGCCATAGTTATAGATGGCTGCTTTAGCGTGGGTAATGTTATCCACGGTGCCAGTAGCTGCACTGCTGCTATCTTCAATCACCAGGTGACCATAGTTAATAATAGTATGCGCATCCGTATTGGTCACCTTGTGACCGTTCAAGTCGAGCGTAATATTGTCATCAGCGGCTACTGTTATATTCTCAGTCGTATCAGCAATTAATTTAATCTCAGCGCCATCGGCTGCCTGATCAATTGCTCCCTGCAATGTAGCATACCCCTGCTCACCAATCTTCGCCACATCGCCTTCACCAGCAAAAGCCGCGAATGGAAATAGGCTGACGATCATCGCACATGCTAGCAAGGCGCTTAAAAAACGTTTTTTCGTTTTTCGCATGATTTCTTTTTCCTCCTTAATAGTATCGTTTACGTGTTCTTTACTTTCTGTTTTTCATCTTCACATTACTATTAAGCATGTCAAAATTTAAAAATGTAGTGCTCCCTTTCGAGAGCACTACGAGTA
>JAXJBF010000088.1:0-26740 GCA_036303105.1 Peptococcaceae bacterium
CATGCGCAACTATTGCATGACATGTGGGCGTTTCTACGATCTTGACTATGTGCGCAACAGCACCGGCATTCCTCGTTGCAGCGAAGATGGCGGCATCGTCAAACCGGATGTCGTTCTTTACGAGGAAGCCCTAAACGAAGATACCCTAGAAGGCGCGCTAAGAGAGATTCAACAAGCTGATTGTCTCATCATCGCTGGCACATCCTTGGCCGTCTATCCGGCAGCTGGACTGATCTATTATTTTAAGGGCAAGCATCTCGTCGTCATCAACCGTGATGCCACGCCACAAGACAGCAACGCCGAGCTCGTCATTCATGACCGCATCAGCACCGCTCTATTATAACAGAAATTGTTCCATACGCAAAAGCGCCTCGACGCATCGTCATCATCAACAATGATCACGACGCGCGAGGCGTTTATTATTTTAGTGATTTCTGAAGCTGATGCGTTATCAAGCTCACATCAGCCTTCAAGGGCACGCTGGAGAATGGTTGCAAGCTGCGCACGGGTAGCACTTTCCTGTGGTGCTAGGCGATTGTCACCAACACTAGTGACGAGCCCTTCTGCATTCGCCCAACTAAGCACATCGGCTGCCCATTCAGAAACCTGATCGGCATCAGCGTAGCCGCTGAGATCAGCACGATTGCTCACATCAATGCCTTTGTATTCAGTGTAATTGTAGAGAATTGCCGCCATCTGTTCACGAGTGAGCGGTGCGTTTGGCTGGAAGGTACCATCCTCAAAGCCACTCACCACACCTACACTGGCTGCCCAATTGACAGCATCAGCATACCAGTCACCAGCATTGACATCACTGAAGCCAGCAGATTCAACGCTTGGACCACCTTCCAAACGATGCAGAATGCTGACAAGCATGCCGCGGGTAGTAGCAATGTTTGGTGAGAAGGTGGTGTCACTGGTGCCAGTCATAAGGCCGTTGGTGTAGACATAAACCACTGGGTCGTAATACCAATCGCTGTCACTTACATCGCTGAATGGCAGGCTGCCAGTTTCCGGCGGTTCCGTGACAACAAACAGGCTGCTTACAACGTCAGCGATGAGCTGATGACCATAGGCATTTGGATGGAAATCCAGATTGAGGCTGCCTGTGCTGGTCATGCCGGCATTGCATGGGTTCTGTGCTGCATTTTCAAAGGCGGTATAGACGTCTGCCACGGTGTAAGCGCCCTGCGCTTCCCCAAGGGCGATAATGCTGTTCAGCGCGGTGACACCTTTGTCAAAGGCGCTGGCTACCATGTTGGCCGCTGCACTATAAAGTGGATTGTCACCCACTGCTTCGGCAAGGTGAGCATATGGGTTGTACTGGTTGCCAACAACGATAACGACGGTTGGATTGGCTGCTTTAATCGCCGCAATGATTTGATTGAGGTTATCTGAGAATGCTGTTAGCGCATCGGCAGCCTGTTCTGAACCTGCAAAACCAGAAATTTTTTGCACTGCAAAGGTTAGAACATCCTGGTTTCCCGTTAACAATGCCTGCTTCATCTCCTCAACAGTAAGTTGATCGGCTTCGTCACGGTCAGCATTGTATTGCGTTGTCAAGTAGCCATAGAGCGCTGTCATTAAATCATTGCCGCCAATGGTGAGCGTGACAATGTCGGCATCACCAAGTCCATCCACAGCACCATTTTGCAGCTTCTCTAAAAGCGAGGCCGCTGTTTCACCGGAAGTTGATGCATCAATCAAGTTCAAAGACTTATCGGCTGCCACCAAATCAACAAAGGATTTCTCGTCAGAAGAAAGTCCATATCCGCTGCTGATGCTGTCACCTAACGCAAGATACGTTGGATCCTCTTCCGATGCCGCCATGGCTCCAACCGGCAAGAACGTGCTGAGCATGCAGATACACAGCAAAATAGAAAGTAATCGTTTTTTCATAACATTCACTCCTTTTTTGGGCTTTCTTTTAAGATACCATAAAAGAACGCCAATTACTATCATACTTTTTTCATCAAAAAAGTATGATAGGGTAAAATTTTACATAAATAAACGAAATATAATTGCTCCATGTCTTTCTCTATGTATAATTTTTACGCAAATAAAAACCGCGTATCCCACAGCAGATACGCGGTATGTTTTTGCTTATTTGGCGTAATTCACGTTGCGAGTTTCGCGAATAACCACCACTTTGATCTGGCCAGGATATTCCATCTCAGCCTCAATACGTTTGACGATATCATAAGCAAGTTTTGCACTTTGGGCATCGTCAATCTTATCAGGTTTGACAATAACACGAACTTCACGCCCAGCTTGTACAGCATAGGTCTTTTCGACGCCGTCGAAATCATTGGCAATGCCTTCCAACTGAGTCAGTCGTTTGAGGTAATTTTCAAGAGTTTCTCGGCGTGCACCTGGACGTGCTGCAGAAATGGCATCCGCTGCTGCCACGAGAACGGATTCGACAGAGCTAGGCTCTACGTCCCCATGGTGAGAGAGAATGGCATTAAGCACACCTGCCGGTTCACGATATTTACGAGCAATATCTGCCCCCAAACTGGTATGAGACCCTTCGGTATCATGGTCAATAGATTTGCCAATATCATGGAGCAGACCAGCACGCTTTGCAAGCGTAACGTCAACCCCCAATTCAGCAGCCATCAATCCTGCAAGATGAGAAACTTCAATAGAATGCTTCAGCACATTTTGACCGTAACTGGTACGGTATTTCAAGCGTCCAAGCAATTTTACCAATTCAGGATGCAACTGATGGATGCCTGTTTCGAAAACAGCCTGTTCCCCGGCTTCGCGAATGCTTGTGTCCACTTCTTTTTGCGCCTTATGCACCATTTCTTCGATTCTGGCCGGATGAATACGCCCATCGACGATGAGCTTTTCCAATGCCACACGAGCAACTTCACGGCGAATTGGTTCGAAACATGAAAGGACAACCGCTTCCGGCGTATCATCAATAATTAAATCTACACCTGTGAGATTTTCCAGGGCACGAATATTTCGGCCTTCACGGCCAATAATACGGCCTTTCATCTCATCATTAGGAAGTGGAACAACAGACACGGTTGATTCTGCAACATGGTCTGCTGCGCAACGCTGAATGGCACCGGCGATAATATTACGTGCGGTTTTTTCTGCATTGGCTTTTGCCTCTGCTTCTTTATCCTTAATCATAACCGCAAGACTATGATCTACATCGCTTTCTACCTGATTGAACAGCTGGTTTTTGGCTTCTTCAGCACTCAAACCTGCCACACGTTCCAGTTCAAGCTGCTGCTTATCAATCAGATCATTCAGTTCACTACGTGCTTCTTCAAGTTTATTTTCTTTTTCGAGAAGAGCATTTTCTTTCTTTTCCAAGTTGGTCGATTTGCGATCAAGGGCATCTTCTTTCTGCACCAAACGTTTTTCAGTGTTATACGCCTCTGAGCGAATTTCTTTTGCTTCCACTTCCGCTTCATTGCGAATTTGGATCGCTGCGTCTTTAGCTTCTACCATCGCTTCCTTTTTCATAGCTTCAATATCTCTATTAGCTGCTTCCAGGATGCGCTGTGCTTCAGCTTCCGCAGAACCAATCAAGGATTCTGAAGATTTTTTTCGTGCTATGTAACCTCCGATGCCACCTATCGCCAAACCTACAATTATAGCGATAATGAGCTCGAGCATATATTCCTCCTTTCCACAAATTTTCTTTGTTCAATTGTAATTTATGAGACCAAAGCAATAAAAAAAGCAAACCAACTATTTTGGTCTGCTCTTTAAGTAATCGTCAAAAAATGACAAAATGATTCATTTCCGTTATTTGTTCCCTAACAATTTAACATCCATGTCTATCAATAGTCAAAGCAATTACCTCGCCATAGTCTACGATTATTTTACGCTGAATAGCGTATAGTGTCAAGGCTTTTCCTAGCTGAAGCCGCTTAACAGCGCTGTTTCAATAGCGTTCAAGGGATGACAGCAGATTTGCACTGTATCCTTTTCCATATAGATATCGCATAGTCTGTTGATATTTTTTCCCTTTTTCTCGACATTTATTGTACTCTTTTTCAAGCTGCGCCATTTCTGTGTCTTCAGGATATTCAGAAGCTAATGCATCTTCGATTGTAAACGCATCAATCCCCTTATCTTTAAGCGCCATCACTAATTTTAATCGTCCACATGGGTTAAAACGAAGTTTATCACGTATATAACTTTCTGCAAACTGTACATCGTCTAAATAATGATAAGAGTACAGATAGGCAATTATTTCGTCAATTTCCTCACCAGATACCTGTTTTCTATGAAGATACTGTCGCATTTCATACTCAGATCGCATGCGAACAGTCAGATAACGAAGCGCTAACTGCTTATGCTTTTCATCCATCAGAGTTCATCCACATCGACATCTGCAAGAAAATCATCATCCAATAGCGCATTCATGTTTTCTTGTAAAAGGGCTTCTTCTTTTTCATCTGGTGCATCATCAACAGCAACACCACGCACACGCTCATCAATCTCTTTTGCTACATCTGGATGCTCTTTCAGATACACACGAATGTTGTCGCGTCCTTGACCAAGGCGTTCACCTTTATAAGAATACCAAGAACCACTTTTCTCAAGAACGCCCATTTCAGATGCAATATCCACCAATGAACTTTCGTTAGAAATTCCTTCACCATAAAGGATGTCAAATTCACAAGTCTTAAATGGCGGTGCAACTTTATTTTTTACTACTTTAACCTTTGTTCGGTTTCCGATAATATCCGTTCCTTTTTTAATAGCTTCACCACGACGCACTTCTAATCGCACACTGGAATAAAATTTTAAAGCACGACCACCTGTGGTAGTTTCTGGATTGCCATAAAGCACACCAATTTTCTCACGGATCTGGTTAATGAAGATAACAACGGTATTGGTACGACCAATATTAGCCGTTAACTTACGCAGTGCCTGACTCATCAGGCGAGCCAGAAGGCCAACATGCGTGTCTCCCATTTCACCTTCGATTTCAGCGCGTGGTGTCAGAGCTGCCACGGAGTCAACAACGATCATGTCTACTGCACCGCTGCGCACCAATGCATCACATACTTCCAGAGCTTGTTCACCATTATCTGGCTGGCTGATCAAAAGATTATCTGTGTCCACGCCAATATTTTTTGCATATACTGGGTCTAACGCATGTTCCGCATCAATGAAGGCTGCAATACCTCCACGTTTCTGAGCTTCTGCCACACAATGTAAAGCAACAGTGGTCTTACCAGAAGATTCAGGGCCATAGATTTCAATAATTCGACCTTTTGGCAATCCGCCCACACCAAGTGCACGATCCAAAGCAATAGATCCTGTTGGAATGGTTTCAACTTCTAATTTACTCTGATCACCCAATCGCATGATAGTGCCCGGACCAAATTGTTGTTCCATTGCTTTCAAAGCATGCTGCAGCGCTTCATTTTTATCTTCATTAACACCTGTTAGCGTTTGTTGTTTTTTCGATTTTCCAGCCATATATTAGCCTCCAAAAACAGTGTAATTTCTCATATCATCCTGATGCTTTTCAAATGCAAGAGCGATTAACTTTTCAATCACATCAATCAATGGCTTACCTGAAGCCTGCCACATTTTTGCATACATACTGATAGACGTAAAGCCTGGAAGCGTATTCACTTCGTTGAGCAAAATACGTCCGTTGTCTTTATCGATAAAGAAATCCGCACGACACATCCCACTAAGATGCAAGATCTTGTAAGTTTTCTTACCAATTGCAGCCAAAGTGTCAATTTGATCTTGAGACAAATCCGCTGGCGTTTTTGTCTCACTGTTATCAAGAATGTATTTAGATTCATAATCATAAAATACACCTTCAGTGATGATCTCTCCAGGAACAGCCATTTCCACTTCATTATTTCCCAAAAGCGCCGTCTCTATTTCTCGTGCATTGACACCCGTTTCAACAATTAACTTGCTATCATATTTTCCTGCAATATTTAGGGCTTCAAGCAACATATCACGATTCAGAACTTTACTAATGCCAACACTAGAACCGAGGCAAGATGGTTTAACAAACATTGGGTATGTAAGTGACGCTTCAATGTCATCTAATACCGTTTCCGGTGTTTTTTCAACATCATATCGGAGTACTGCAACATAATCTGTCTGTGGAATGTCGTGTGCTTTCAAAATATCACGCATAAACACTTTATCCATGCCAACGACAGAACCCATCATACCTGCACCTACATATGGAATCCGGCACATATCAAAAAATGCTTGTAGATGGCCATCTTCTCCATAAGATCCATGTATAATCGGAAAAATAACGTCTAAAGTGCCTAGTTCATCGAAGTTTTTTGCGTGACGCATCACACCACCAGGATATTGAGGAAAAATAAGCTCTTGATCCGCGTAAGCTTTTGCGTCAAAATGTGCAACATCTTCTGCGGCCACCGGGCCATACCAACGACCATCTTTTGCCACACCAATTGGAAAAACTTGCTTGTATCCAGCATCTTTTAAAGCACTAACAATTGTATTGGCGGATACACAAGAAACATCATATTCGCCAGATGGGCCACCAAAAATAACGCCAATCTTTAAATTTTTATCTAGCATTATGCAGCCCCCCACAGTAATACAAAAGTAATAATAAAAATCACCAAAGCAATGACAAATTGAATAAATGACACCACTGCCATACCAATCAAAGATCCTGCACTCGCGCGCAATGCACTCTGCATGGAGCGATGGGAAACATACTCAGCACCTACTGAACCAAGTACAGCGCCCACCATGCTTCCACGTGCTTTACCAAAAAGCCCGCCTGCCGCAGCACCAATCGTAGAACCTATTGAAGCATTGTTAGATGCGCCAAATTTCTTTGCACCAATCATTGTGCCATAGTAATCCAGGAAAGAGCTGCCAATGGTCAGTGCACCAACGATGACTACAAACCAAATTGGGTATGCAACCCAGTGATCAAAAATGCCATAGACCAACATGCTGATAAAGACCAGCCACATACCAGGCACCATTGGCACAAATGTGCCAATAACACCGGCAGCCATGACTACGATCAGTAACCATGCGTAAATGTCCATTTTATCCCTCCATCTTCTTCGCTGCTAAACATACAGATGCAATGACATGTGTAATTGAAAGGCCTCCTTGCATATAGCCAATATATGGTTCACGCATTGGGCCATCAATACTTAATTCAATGGACGAACCTTGAATAAAAGTGCCACCAGCCATGATGACAGGATCATCATATCCAGGCAATTGGTCATCGTATGGCGTGACATAACTTTCAAGTGCTGATGCTGCTTGAATACCCTGACAGAATTTGCGCAGTTTATCCGGATCACCAAAGGCAATGCACTGGATGATATCTGTTCGCAGCGCATCGGCTGCCGGAGAAACAATATACCCTTTTGCACCAAGATACGCTGCTGCAAACGAAGCACCCTTGAGGGCTTGTTCGACAATCAACGGTGCCATAAAAAGTCCCTGAAAAGCTGGGCGATTAAAGTCAAGCGATGAACTTACATCATCACTGATACCCGGTGCGGTTAAACGTTCTGCACTGGCATCAACCAATACCGCCTTTCCCGCGATATAACCACCACGTGGCGCCAAACCACCACCAGGATTTTTAATCAGAGACCCTGCGATAATATCAGCACCAACTTCGAGCGGCTCTTTTTCTTCAACAAACTCACCGTAGCAGTTATCAACAAATATAATTATATCGGGTGATATACTTTTTACGATTTCACAGGCGCGTGCAATTTTTGCAATAGATAAACTATCTCGCCATTCATAGCCACGCGAGCGCTGAATCATAACCATTTTTGTCTTCGGTGTGACGGCTGCACGAATGGCCGCTTCATCGAAGTCATTGTCTTTTAATGGCACGCTCTTATGATGAATGCCAAATTCACGCAAGGTCCCTCTTGCCTGATCGTCTTTGCCAATGACAGTCTGCAAGGTATCATAAGGCAGACCGCTGATGGAAACCGCTTCATCACCAGGACGCAATAAGCCAAACAAAACTGTTGCAATCGCATGGGTTCCGCTAACCAAATTGGAGCGCACCAACGCTTTTTCTGCGCAAAACAGATCCGCCCATACACGTTCCAGTACATCACGCCCGGTATCGCCATAACCATAGCCAGTTGATCCATTGAGATGAAAATCTGCTACTTGATTGTGCTGAAAGGCTTCCAGCACTTTAATCTGGTTGGCCTGTGTCATATCGCTAAAATGTGCCCATTGTGGCTGTAGCTCATCCAGACAACGCTTAACAAGCGTAATATCGGCATCATCCAAGCCAGCAAATTTCTTTAATCGTTCAAAAAATAATGCCATTTTATCCTACCACTTCGTTTCATTTACTAATTCATCTGGGAGATACTCCCAAAAATATTTTTTGGCTTCCGCCACTGGCAGCTGCACCCGAAGATGCGCACCATGTTCATTGTATTCTTCCTGCAACACTTTGCCATATTGATGGGCTTGCGCCACTCTCTGTCCTTGCTGACTATCATACGGTAAGGTCATGTCCAATATGACATCAGAAGCTTGAGCCAAATGTTTTAATATATCCAGCAAATCATCTATGCCTTCTCCTGTTTCGCAGGAAATATAACATTTATACTGATAAGCCAAGGCAGAAGAGAAGACTGGTGCTTCACTGCAAAGATCAATTTTATTGCAAACTAAAATGTGTGTTTTTTCCTGCAAACCCAAAGACATCAAAATGTCTTCTACAACGCTAATACGTTCATCGATACCCTCTTTGGCAACATCAACAACATGGAGCAAAACATCTGCATATTGCAATTCTTCAAGCGTTGCTTTAAAGGCATCAAGCAGTTGCGACGGCAAATCGCGAATAAAACCAACCGTATCACTGACCAAGATGGCATCACCACCATCTAATTCAAGACGTCGCGTTGTTGGGTCTAGGGTCGCAAATAACTGATCTGCCGCGTAAATATTATCGTTTGTTAAATGATTCAACAACGTACTTTTTCCCGCATTCGTGTAGCCAACAAGGGCAGCTTGCAGGCCCTGTGTCTTTATTCGAGCAGAACGCTGCAGTTGACGATTGCTTTTCACATTTTCTAACTCTTTGGTGATGTGATGAATGCGCCGGCGAATGTGTCGCCGATCGGTTTCAAGTTTCGTCTCCCCTGGACCACGTGTGCCAACACCACCGCCAAGTCGCGACAGCGCGGTGCCCATGCCCGTAAGCCGCGGCAGCAAATAATTGAGCTGCGCCAGTTCGACCTGATACTTGCCTTCACGGCTGCGCGCACGCTGTGCAAAAATATCAAGGATCAAAACCGTTTTGTCAATAACTTTGACCCCCAGCCGATCGCTGAGCATTTGGTTATAAGAAGGCGTCAGCGGCTGGTCAAAAACAACCACATCAGCCGCTTCATTCTGCACCAGCATGGCAATTTCTTCCAGCTTTCCTCCACCAATGCGATGTTGACTGCCGCGCATGGTCTGCACCACGACCTCAGCCACTTCCAAACCGGCGGTATCCGCCAGTTCTTCCAATTCTTCGCGAATGAGCGCAATGTCTTCCTGATCGCGCTGATTAGGCTGAAGGATTAAAATGGCCCGTTCTTTATCTGAACGGGTTGCCGTCGTTTGTCGGCGTGCGAGTGCACTTTCAAAAGCCTGCAGTTGTGTGAACAGCGGCAGCTTTTCAAAAATCTGCCACGGCAAATCTTCCGCCGCAACAACCTGAGGCGTCATCAATGCACCATCGACAGGTTCCAACATGGCTGCTGCGACACGAATTTCTTCACCTTTCTGTGCCAGTGCCACCATGCAGTCATAGTGCAGATTTTTTAACGCACTAAAATCTGCTTCTGAGAAATGCGCGGTTCCGCTTGGATGCGTATGAATACAACGCACGCCTGCATAGCCAAACTGCCAACGTCTTTTTCTCAGTTCAAAGACCGGCGCCTTATCCGCCTGTCCCACCGACACCATGAGCACTTGCCCGCTGCGATCTATAAACACAGCAACCTCACGCTTGATTTCATGACTGATGGCAAGCATTGCCTGCGCCATGTCAAGCGTGAGAACGTCGCTTCGCGCAACCGGCAATTCTGCCAGCGCATGCAGATCATTACACTGGCGCCGGCTCAAGCCATCGATTTGTCCAACCAATTTTTCCACAACCGGCGCCTCCTTTCACGACTCGGCCAATTAGATGCCAGGACGGCTGCCTGGTTTTTGAATAGGCTGCCCTTCTTTGCACATTGGGCATTCATCAGGCTGATAGGTTGGGAAGGTCAGCTGAATCAAAGATTTGAATGGCACCTTTAATTTCAGCGTATTGCCAGGCGTACGGTCAATGATCGATGTTGCAGAAACAACTTCTGCACCCTGTGCCTGCAGCAATTCCACAACTTCCTGTGCAGAACCGCCAGTCGTCAACACATCTTCAGTGACCAAGCAGCGGGTGCCAGGTTCTACATGGAAACCACGACGCAGCGTCATGACACCGTTTTCGCGTTCAGCGAAAATGGCAGGAACATTCAGCGCGCGACCCACTTCATAAGCAACCAGGATGCCGCCGATTGCTGGCCCAACAACCATTTCAATGTTGTCATCCTTGAACATGGCAGCGATTTCAGAGCAGACTTTTTCTGCCACACGTGGGAACTTCAGCAGCTGAGAGCACTGAATATAATTAGCGCTGTGCAAACCAGAACTGAGCTTGAAATGCCCGCTTTGGTAGGCGCCTGTTTCTGTTAAAATTTGCATCAATTCTTCATTAGTCATAGCCATTTGTATCATTCCTCCATTTTATTATTGCACTGACATTTCAGCCAGAATTTTTTGAGTTGCTTCTACTGGGTCCTCCGCTTTGGTAATTGGGCGGCCGACCACAATGTGATTCACCCCTTGTTCCATCGCCTGTGCAGGCGTCATCACGCGTTTCTGATCGCCTTTCTGCGCCCACTCAGGCCGTACGCCAGGGCATACTGTCAAAAAGTCTGTTTTTTCAACAGCCGCACGAATCAGCGGCACTTCACGCGGCGAGCAAACAACGCCATCCAGCCCAGCTTCAGCGGTCAGCGCTGCCAGACGTTTCACATTGTCATCCACAGCTCCGCTAAAACCAACACGCGCCAAGCCCTCTGCATCAAAGCTCGTCAAAATGGTGACGCCAATCAGCTTTGGCACAGCCAGGCCGTTGGCGAGCGCGCCTTCTGCCGTCGCTTCCATTGCACGCTGCATCATTTCCAAGCCGCCGCCAGCATGAACATTGAACATATCAACGCCTAAGCCAGCTGCCCAGCGACAAGCAGCTGCAACAGTATTAGGAATGTCATGAAACTTCAAGTCTAAGAAAACGTGCTTATCGCGTGCTTTTAACGCTTCAATCACGCTTCCCTTAGAATTTAAGAAAAGTTCTAATCCTACTTTATAATAATTGGCTGCATCACCAATGGCATCCACCAAAGAGATGGCGTCATTGCCATTGTTAAAATCCAGCGCGATGATTAATTGTTCTTTTGTAGCCATTATTTCCACGCCTTCCCGATGATTTCATTGATATCCGCGATGCCATGTGCTTCACAATACTGTTCCATGCCTTCAAGCACTTTCAGCGGCGCCATTGGATCGCGGAAGTTCGCCGCACCCACGGCCACCATCTGCGCACCGGCCAGCATGTATTCAATGGCATCGCGCCAATTCGTGATGCCGCCCATGCCGAGAATCGGAATAGACACAGCCTGTGCCACTTGATAGACCATGCGCACGCCTACCGGCCGAATCGCTGCACCTGAAAGGCCGCCAGTGACGTTGCCGAGCACCGGCTTTTGCGTATTCACATCAATGCTCATGCCCATCAGCGTATTGATCAGCGAAAGGCCATCTGCACCTGCTTCTTCACAGGCTTTGGCAATAGACACGATATCGGTCACATTTGGCGACAGTTTCATCAGCACCGGTTTATCAGTCTCGGACTTCACAGCACGGCAAACGTCAGCAGCCGCTGCACAGTCGGTGCCGAAAACCATGCCGCCAGCATGCACATTCGGACAGGAAATATTCACTTCATACATAACGATCTCGTCCACATCGTTGAGCGCCTTGGACGCTGCGGCGTAAGTGTCGAGCGTGCCGCCAAAGATGTTGGCAATGATTTTACAGTCACCAAGACGTTCCCGCATTTTAGGCAGATACTCCTGCTTAAACACATCGGCGCCTGGGTTTTCCAGGCCGATGCAGTTCAACATGCCAGCAGGCGTTTCCGTGATGCGAACGCCAGCATTGCCCTTTTGAGGATAAGCAGACAAGCCCTTGGTTGTGATCGACCCCAAGCGTTCAACTGGTACAAAACGGCCATACTCAATGCCAAAGCCATAGGTTCCGGAACACGTTGAAACGGGATTTTTAAACGTAACCCCTGCGAAGGTGGTTTCCATTTTTACGCTCATGCCAGTTCCACCTCCTCAGACCAAAAAACAGGGCCATCCTGACATACCTTTGGATAAACAGCGGCATCAGGATTGCCAGATTTGCAGGTGCAGCCCAGGCACACACCTACGCCGCATGCCATCTTGCCTTCGAGAGAGAGCTGGCATGGAATGCCTGCCTCATCAGCGAAACGTTTGACAGCTGCCAGCATCGGCGTTGGGCCACAGGCATAGATGCGATCGCAGTTCTTGATGGCATCAAAATACGTGCTCACGAAACCTTTTTCACCAGCACTGCCATCTTCTGTTGCCAGGCACATGTCTACCTTTTTGTCGGCATAGGTATCTAACCCTTGCAATTGCGCAGCGCTGCGTCCGCCAACCAAAAAGGTCAGGTGATTATGTTTTGCAAGCAAGGCATCGGTCAGGTATTCAAAAGGAGCCTTTCCGATACCACCGCCGATCATCACAACATGTGCATCTTCAATGTCCAAATCAAATCCACGGCCGAGCGGTCCAAGCAGGCTCACAGATTCGCCTTCCTCCATGGCGGCCAGGGCTTCTGTGCCTTCACCAACGACCGCAAACATTAAAGACAGCACGCCATCTTTGCACTGGTTGATGCTGATGGCACGACGCAGAAATGGGGTTGCACCTTTGCTGCATTCGACCATGACAAATTGGCCTGGCACAGCCTCTTCACAAAGTGCTGGTGCATCAAAATCAAAACGCCACTCATTGTCGCTGAGTTTTGTTTTATGAATGATTTTTACCTCATGTAACTCCATGCTGACCTCCTATACAATGACGCCGTCATCAAGAACCACACGACCTGCGCGCAAAACCATACGTGGCCAACCGCGCAATACTTCACCAACGTAAGGGCAGTTTTTGCCTTTGCTGTAGAAGGTTGCTGGATCCACTGTTTTTTCACTTTCGGGATCAAAAATCATGACGTCTGCCACCTTGCCAACAGAAAGGCTCCCACGATCAATGCGTAAAAGTTCGGCAGGGTTGCAGCTCATGATGGTGACGATCTCACTCAACGTAAAACGACCTGTTTCAACCAAATTGGTCCAAATTAAAGGAAATGCAATCTCAATGCTTGAGATGCCATTGGCGGCACGTTCAAATTCAACCTCTTTTTTATCGGAAGAATGCGGCGCATGGTCAGTCCCAATACAGGTAATGGTGCCATCTTTCAAGCCATTGATCAGTGCCTCATTGTCAGCTTTGGTACGCAGTGGAGGCGCCACTTTGGCATCAGTATTATATCCGCGCACAGCTTCTTCCGTGAGGAAAAGATGATGCGGCGTCACTTCACAGGTAACAGGCAGTCCCTTTGCCTTGGCTTCACGCACCAGTTCTAACCCAGAAGCAGTGCTCAGATGCTGGATATGCAGGCGCACACCTGTCATTTTTGCCAACATAATATCACGCATGATGATGATGTCTTCCGCTTCATTCGAAATACCACCAAGTCCCATTTCTGTAGCCAATGCGCCTGCGTTCATCACACCGCCGCCTTTGAGGTCCTTGTCTTCGCAGTGGCTCATAAAGAGCACGTCGTAAGGCTTGCTATAGGTCATGGCTTTGCGCAGGATACCGCTGTTAGCCACAGATTTTCCATCTTCAGTAAAAGCGATAACGCCTGCATCTTTTAAAAAGCCGATTTCTGTGATTTCCTGCCCTTCCTGGCCTTTAGTGATGGCGGCCGTCTGCAACACATCTGCATAACCAAGACGTGCAGATTTATCACGAATATAACGCACAATTGGCACATTATCAACAACAGGAGATGTATTTGGCATTGCAACCACTGAGGTAAAACCACCAGCGATGGCCGCTTTACAGCCACTCTCCAAATCCTCAGATTCTTCTTGTCCAGGATCTCTCAGATGTACATGTGTATCAATGAGCCCTGGCGTTACATAACAACCTGTAAGATCAAAGGTCTCTTCGCCTTCCTTTTCCGGCAGGTCTGGTCCCACTTCACAGATCACGCCCTCTTCAATGCGAATATCCGTTACACCATCGATCGCCTGAGAAGGATCGACCAAGTGTCCATTTTTCAGTAACATCTCTTATTCCTCCTCCATCAGCAACTTCAAAAGTGCCATACGCACGCACAAACCGTTGGTCACCTGTTCCAAAATTTTTGATTGCGGACCATCGGCCACTTCCCCATCAATCTCTATGCCACGATTGATTGGTCCTGGATGAAGAACAATACAGTCTGGTTTAGCAAGCGCCAAGCGTTCTTTATTCAAGCAATAAAAATGCGTATATTCTTCTTTTGAAGGGAAAAGGCCTGCTTTCTGACGTTCCAGCTGAATACGCAGCATCATCACAACATCAGCATCTTTAATGGCTTTGTCAAAATCCATTTCAAGTTTTGCTCCCATGTTCGTGATTCCGCCTGGCACAAGTGTAGCTGGTCCGCAGACGGTCACATCACACCCAAACTTGTTGAGCAGCAAGAGATTGCTGCGTACCACTCGTGAATGGGACAAGTCACCAACGATAACGACTTTCAAACCTTTCAGCTCTTTTTTATAATCACAAATCGTCATCAAATCCAACAACGCTTGAGATGGATGTTCATGTGTTCCGTCACCAGCATTGATGACATGAGCATTGACATGTTTTGCCAGCAATTCATGCGCGCCGCTGTTTGGATGGCGCATCACAATCACATCTGGATAATAAGCATTGATGGTCTGAGCGGTGTCAACCAGGCCTTCACCTTTCTGCACACTGCTCGAAGACGCAGTAATATTAAGGACGTTGGCGCCCTGATATTTTGCAGCCAGCTCAAAAGAAGAACGTGTTCGTGTGCTGTTTTCATAAAATAAATTAACAACAGTAACACCCTTCAAGGCTTCAGTTTGTTTCATGCTGCGCACTTGTTCGCGCATGTCACGCGCCAAAGAAAGGATTTGCTGTACTTCTTCAACGCTGAGCTGATTGATACTGATAAGATCTCTATGTTTTAAACCCACAATGATCCTCCTTTATTTCTCAGTACACAAGCGTGTGTTAATAAATCACACAAAATTTCATGTTCATTTTAGCATAAAACGTGCAGTATGGGAAACGTTATCGCGTGACTTTACCTTGCACATTCTTTTTCTTCATTTTATACTATATTTATTGTCCATTATTAGAAAGGAGATGCCTCATGGAAAGCATCATTAAAGATATTTCATTGGCGCCTTCCGGTCAGCTTAAAATCGACTGGGTTCGCGCTCATATGCCAATCCTCAACGAAATTGAAAAAGAATACCGTAAAACACAGCCATTCGCTGGCAAAAAAATTGTCATCTGTCTTCATCTGGAAGCAAAGACTGCTTACATGGCGCTGGTCATCAAAGCTGGCGGTGCAGAAGTAGCCGTGGCCGGCTCCAATCCTCTCTCCACACAAGATGACATTGTCGCTGCATTGGTTGAAAATGGCATCACCGCCTTTGCCACCCACGGTGCAACACAGGAAGAATATGACCTTTACATCAAAAAGCTGGCTGAATTTGAACCAGATCTTTTCATCGACGATGGTGGTGATTTCACCGCCATGCTCCATCGTGACTATCCTGAATTGGTTGCCAAATTGCTTGGCGGCTGCGAAGAAACGACCACCGGCATCATCCGCCTCAAAGCCATGGAACAGGACGGCGATCTGCGTACACCAATGATCGCTGTCAATAATGCCATGATGAAACACCTCTTCGACAACCGCTACGGCACCGGACAGTCTGTCATGGACGCTGTCATGCACAACACCAACCTGGTTATTGCCAGCAAGACGGTCGTCGTTGTCGGTTATGGCTGGTGCGGCAAAGGTGTTGCCATGCGTGCCAAGGGCATGGGCGCCAAAGTCATCATCACTGAAATCGATCCAATCAAGGCCACCGAAGCGCTGATGGACGGCTTCACCGTCATGCCAATCGTGGAAGCCGCCACCAAAGGTGACATCTTCATCACTGTAACAGGAAACAAAAACGTCATTGACCGTGACGCGCTGAGTGTCATGAAAGATCAGGCCATTCTCTGCAACGCTGGCCATTTCGACGTTGAAATCAATAAACATGCGCTGGAAGATCTCGCAGTCTCCATTCAGCCTGCCCGCGAAAACATCCTAGCCTATAACATGGCCGATGGCCGCACCCTTTATCTCATCGGCGAAGGCCGCCTTGTCAACCTTGCTGCTGGTGACGGTCATCCTGCTGAAATCATGGATCTTACGTTCGGTCTGCAAACCCTTTCGCTGCAGTATCTTTGTGAACATCCAGACCTCGATGCCCATGTATACGATGTACCCGAATCCATCGACAAGCGTGTGGCACTGATTAAACTTGCATCGATGGGTGTTCAAATTGACACACTCACCGCAGAGCAGGAAGATTACCTGAACAGCTGGGCGTTATGATGAAAAAATACACCAATTTTATTGCCATTGACGTAGAAACAACAGGGCTCAATGACGATTCAGAAATTATTGAAGTGGGTCTTGCCATCGTCGAAAATGGAACTGTTGCCCGTACTTGGCAAAGCCTTGTTCGTCCACAAAAGCGCATTCCTAAAGACATTGCCATTATGACAGGCATCACCAATGAAATGGTGGCTGATGCACCACGCTGGGCCGACATTGAAGACGAATTGCTCGCCCTTCTGGATGATCATTTATTGCTCGCTCACAATTATCCTTTCGACAAAGGACGTTTGGAATACCAGCTTGGCCATAGCCTGCACAATGCATGGCTTGATTCTCACGACATGGCAAAACTTTTCCTGCCAACATTGTCCAGTTACAAACTTATGGCCATCGCTACCCACTTGCACATTCCAGATACAAACCATCATCGTGCTTTAAACGACGCCATCGTCTGCGCCCAGGTGTTCCTCAAGCTGCTTGAAGATGCCAGCCACCTGGATCCATTTGTGCTGCATGAAATGGCTGTCACTTACAACGGTCAGCAGGAATCCCTCTTCGGCAGCACTTCATTCAGCTTGGGAGACTTGCTGTTTCGTTTGGCTGAAACAGCCACTGCCTCCATGGTTTCAGAACCACTGGCCTTTACCGACGATGCATTTCCTGACTTTTACGGCAGCCCTCGCTTACGCTTTGATGATGCAGAGGCTTTCTTCGCACAGCAAGGGATTCTCGCACAAAACAAGCCAGACTTTCAATATCGTGCACCACAGGTAGATATGCTCAGCTGCATCAAGCAGGCCTTTGAAACCGACAAGCATGCGCTTATTGAAGCAGGCACCGGTACTGGAAAATCGTTCGCCTACCTGGTCCCTGCTCTGCTTTGGAGTTTTGAACACGATGCCCGCGTCGTCATTGCAACGGGTACCATCAATTTGCAGGAGCAGCTCTATCATGCCGACTTGCCATTTTTGAAAGAAGCGCTCGGCTATCCCTTTGCAACAGCCATTGCCAAAGGCCGCGGCAATTATCTCTGCCTGCGACGTTTCAGTGAATACTGCCGGCGCGCCGCCACTGCTTCCGAGCGTGAGCGCATTTTTGCCACCTCTCTGGTGCTTTGGCACGCCCAGGATCACAGCGGCGACCGTGAACACCTCAATCTTAACAAGGCCGAAATCCAATACTGGCAAAACATCGCCAGCGCGCCGGATACTTGCCTTGGCAGACGCTGCCCATTCTATAATGAATGCTGCTACTTCAACAGCAAACGCCAGTGTGAGCAGGCGCGCGTCGTCATCACCAATCATTCTCTGTTGTTCCAGGATCTCAAAATTGGCAGCCTATTGCCAGAGTATGACCGCGTCATCATTGATGAGGCCCATCACCTTGAGGATGAAGCCACCCACCAATTTACTGACACCGTTGATTTTGAATTGATGCAGAAACTGCTTGGTAATTTCACACGCAACGGCGGATTCCTTGGCCGTGTTGCAATTGCCGTTGGCAAAGCAGAAAATTTGGCTGAAAACAGCAACACCATTACGGAACGTGCCAATCGTGCCATGACAGATGGCGTTGATGCTGCCAAAACCATAGCTGCAACCATCACCTTCGCCAATAATATTCCGGAACTTTCCAATATTGGCGATTTGCGCATCACTGATAAAATCCGCAACAGCGGCTGGTGGCTCACCCTTGAAGAATCTCTGCGCAAAAGTCATCGCGCCCTTACCACGGCAGTCACTTCCATTCAGCGTCTCATAAACAGCCTGGATGAAGATGAAACCATTGAATCACTGCTGCGTGAAATGACCCACGCCCATGATCGCCTGGCAGAACAGCGCGATTGGCTGGAACGTTTTATCGCCGGGATTGATGACAGTTTTGTTTACTGGGCCAAAACTTACAAGAACTTCAGCTACGCCAACCTGCTGCTCAACGCCGCTTATATTGATATCATGCCGCTTGTGCATGAAAAACTGTTTGAGGCCAAGAAAACAGTGGTGCTGACATCGGCAACCTTAGCGGTTAATAAAGATCTCAACTATACCGCCAATAAATTTTTGCTGGAGCCTGGAGAATACCTGTCATCCATCAATGAATCGCCTTTCGACTACGCGCATCACTCCCTCATCGCTATTCCAAACGATCACAAGGATTATTCAAAAACCAATGATTTTGAATACACGCGCACCATCATTGCTGATCTTAAAACCTTGATTCCGGCTGTTGATGGTGACATGCTGGTGCTCTTCACCTCCTACGCCATGCTCAATAAGGTGCAGCAGGCACTGAAGGATGAACCATCGCTTGGTGACTATCGCATCCTCGCGCATGGACAGGACGGCAGCCGCTCCAGCCTTCTTGAAGCGCTGCAAGATGGCGAGAAAACCGTGCTCCTCGGCGCCAACAGCTTTTGGGAAGGGGTCGACGTCAAAGGCGCCAGCCTGCGCACAGTTGTGATTACCAAGCTGCCTTTCACACCACCCACCATGCCCATTGAAAGCGCACGCAACGATCTCTTAAAAAGTCAGGGTAAAAATGCTTTTTCCGCCAACAGCCTGCCTCAGGCCGTGCTGAGGTTCCGCCAAGGCTGTGGCCGTCTGATCCGTTCGAACAACGACAGAGGCTGCATCATCATCCTTGATAATCGTGTGCTCACGAAAAGCTATGGCCGCACGTTTCTGGATTCGCTGCCTGAGCAGCCAATTTGGACCGACTCGGTGGCAAAACTGGCCGATAAACTCGAAAAATGGCATCAACAATAAAAAAACTGCAACGACTGCTGCTTGGCAATCGTTGCAGTTTTTTTGATTAGTTGGCAGGTTTGAACTGCAAAAGGTTGTTCTTGTCATCTTGTTTGTGACGAATGTCTTCTTCTGGCAGAATCATGCCCATCAGCATACCGCTGACATCAAGATAACGGCCTTTCTTCAAGTTCTTCAGTGCAGACAGGTAGACTGGTGCGATAACATGCAGGTCCTGACCTTCGCAGTCAACCACAATGTCATACAGGCTGGTCATGGCACCGGTCTCAACCTTTTCAAAGGATTTGATTTTGAAGATGCCCTGGCTGAATGTGAAAGGCATGATGCGGTAGTCTTGTACCAGCATCTGAAGCATTTTTTCAAATTCAGTGTCGCGTTTTTCTTTGTCTTCAGCAACCATGGCTGAATAAATCAAACCCGTTGGCAAGAAGTCACCAATCTCAGGAAGATCGACATTTTTCTTCTTGTTGTTGTAATCTTTTTTCGTATTGATGATGTCTACATCGAAAGCAAACATATTGATATTCGCAGCGATGGTTTCACCTGCAGACACATTGCGCAGATCGTTCTTATTGGCCGTTTCTAATAAAACAGGCACCAGCTTTTCGCCCAACTTCCAGGTAACTGGCAGCACAGTGTCAAAACGATCGTCTTCTGATGAAATATAATTATCGAGATCTTTTTCGAGAGCAATGACGCTGTCGCTGTCACGACCAGAATCATAATGAACGTCAACACGCCAGATCCCATCTTCCATATTTTCATCCTTGGTTTCTAAATAATGAAAGAAATGCAGATGACGGGATTCATCAAAGTAATGGGTGATCATGCCATTGCCTGTTTCCTTAGCATCTCCACGCTGGAGAATGTACCACTGCATCATTTCTTCCAATTCATCATGACTGAAACATGTCATTTGTAAATTCATTAATTCTTTCAAAAAAGCCATGAATGTGCTTCCTCCTTATACTCATCTATGCATCATAGTAGCATTAAAGGGTTATCTCTATCAACCATTTTTCTTAAAAATATTAACGTTTTTTCTGCACCAGCCCACGCGATAAACAAAGAGTCTGCAAGCTATGAAGGATCTTCCATTGTGTCATCATCAGACAACAACGAAAAGGCCTCATCATCTGCCGTCGCAAATGATGAGGCCTTTTTCATATCATTTATTTTTTTGTAATGGCTTTCATGCGATCAATGCGATCTTTACGTTCTGATTCATCATAAGCTTCCGAGAGAATTTCAACGGTATGCTTTACTTTGCGTTGACCGCCGAAACGTTTTTGACCATCGGTGAGCTGCATGATGCAGGAACCACAGCCGGTAACGATCACTTCAGCGCCAGTGTTTTCAATGTCCTTGCACTTTTCATGCTGAATATCCATGGAAAGATCATAGTGGGTCAAACTAAAAGACCCTGCAGAACCGCAGCAACGGTTTGGCTTGCTCATTTCACGGAATTCAATGTCAGGCAGTGCATTGAGAATCTGACGAGGTTCCTGATAAACGCCCATACCACGACGCAAGTGGCATGGATCGTGATAAGTAACCACTTGATGAACGGTATGGAGACCGGACACATCGGCTTTTACCACATTCATCAGGAAGTCGCTCCAGTCAATAACCTTGGCAGCAACACGTTTTGCATCTGCATAAGCATCGGTGTCTTCCAAAAGTTCTGGATAGTGTTCTTTAAAGGAAAGTGCGCAAGAACCGCAAACAAAGACAATATAGTCAACGTCCAGTTTCTTGAACAATTTTACATGATCCAGTGCCATTTCCTTAGCGGTCTTTTGATCACCATGTGCAAGAACAGGCATGCCGCAGCAGTGCTGCTTCTTTGGCACAATAACTTCTACATTGTTGCGCTTCATAACGTTCATAAAGGAACGTGCAATGTTTGGATACATATAGTTGGAAGCGCAGCCAGTAAAGAAGGCCACTTTGTATTTAACAGGACCAATTGGCATATTGTCTTCCGGCACTGTTGCACGGAATGGCTTGTTGGCCAAATCAGGAATAACACGGCGCATATCTAAGCCGAATGGGAAACGAGGGGTGTAACCGCCCGTTTCTTTTTCTTTTTTAAATACAGTGCCCTGGAAATTCCCGCCGAGACGCATCCCGGTATCCATGAGTTTTGGATGGTCAACCACATTGAAGATGACTTTCTTCAGTGGATGCAGACCTTCTTTGCGAACCAATTCAGAGCGTGCTGCAAGAACGATCTTGTCAATTTCAACACCGCAAGGGCAGATTTCAACGCAGGCTTTGCAGGTCAGGCAAAGATGAAGGTTGTGTTCGAGCCCTGGCGTGCTTGGATCAACAAGCCCTTTCAGCAAGGCATCAACGAGTTTAATTTTACCACGGGCAACAGTGCCTTCACGATGGGTCTGGAGATAAATTGGGCAGACTTCCTGGCAGTTCCCGCAGGACATACATTTTGCGACTTCTTCACGCGCGAAGTCCATAGTTTCAAAAGGTGCACTCATTCCTTATTCCCCCTTAAAGAAGAAATGATCAGGATTGAACATGTAGTTTGGATCGAATGCTTCTTTGACACGACGGATAACTTCCATGCCAGCTTCGCCAAATTGATCTTCCATGAAACGTGCTTTGGCAATGCCGATACCATGTTCGCCGCTCAAGGTGCCACCCATTTCCAATGCTGCTGCGAAAATTTCATCAACAGCAAGACGAACGCGCTTCATTTCTTCTTCATCACGTGCATCGGTCAAAATGGTTGGATGCAGGTTGCCGTCGCCAGCATGACCGAAGGTACCGATCTGAAGATTGTATTTTTCAGCGATTTCTTCAAAACGAACGAGCATGTCTGGAATACGGCTTCTTGGAACAGTAGCGTCTTCGAGAACGGTGGTTGGTTTTACGCGTGCGAGTGCAGGCAGTGCAGCACGACGTGCAGTCATCAGGTCGTCAGCTTCCTTGGCATCCTTTGCGAGCTTGATTTCGCGGCAGCCATTCTTCTTGCACTGTTCAACAACCTTCTGTGCTTCCAGTTCTACTTCGGCTTCAACGTTGCCGTCAACCTGCATCAGCAGCATAACTTTCGCGTCGGTAGGCAGGCCAATGTGGATGTATTCTTCAACCACCTGCAGGGTCACTTGGTCAAGCAGTTCCATGGTTGCAGGAACAACCTTGTTTGCAATAATGCCGCTGATGGCATAACCAGCATCCTTCAAAGCATCAAAGGTAGCGGTCATGGTCTTGGAGAACTGTGGTTTAGCGATCAGCTTAACAAGGATTTCGGTGATGATGCCAAGGGTACCTTCTGCACCGCAGACGAGCTTGGTCAGATCATAGCCTGCAACGTTCTTTACGCTCTTGCCGCCAAAGGTAACAACTTCACCGTTTGCAAGCACCATGCGTACGCCCATGACATAGTCTTTGGTAACACCGTATTTCAAGCCGCGGAGACCGCCGGAAGATTCGCTGACAGAACCACCCATGGTTGCAGTTTTAACAGTACCTGGATCTGGTGGGTACATAAGGCCGTAAGGACTTACAGCATCGTTGAGGGTATTGATAACAACGCCAGGCTGTACCGTTGCGGTAAGATTTTCTGGGTCCACTTCAACGATCTTGTTCATGCGGGTTGTAACAAGAACGATCCCTTTGCGCAGAGGAATGGTACCACCGGAAAGGTTGGTGCCGGAACCACGGGTATAGATGTGGAGTCCTTCTTCTTTGGCAAGCTTAACAATGGCGACAACTTCTTCTTCGCTTTCAGGCATAACAACCACTTCTGGCAGAACCTGAGGCTGATCTGGGGTGCCATCATAAGAATAGGTCAGCAAGTCCCCTGCATCGGTAAGAACGTATTCGTCCCCAACGATGGTCTTGAGTGTTTCCACTACTTTTTTGTCTAACATTTTCTTCCTCCTAAATACGTTTATTTAGATAATCACTTCTGGAAAGCTGAACACGATCAAAAAGGCGCCCCAACTCGGCATCCGTCAGTGGGCGATATTGGCCAAGGTCCACATGTGATAATGTAATTTGATCGATCGCAACGCGTCTCAATTTCAGACAAGGGAAACCTACAGCATCCAACATGCGTCGAACCTGACGTTTTTTCCCTTCGTGTATGATCAATTCCACGACAGAATTCTTCCCTTGCTTCTTTAAAAAGCGTGCTTTTGCAGGTGCTGTCTTTCCTGTGTCGAGCTCAACTCCATCAGAAAGTGTTTGTAAAGCTTTTGGAGTAATAACCCCTTCCACCGTTGCAATATATGTCTTTTTGATATTGTATTTTGGGTGTGTCAATCGATAGGCCAGTTCACCATGATTGGTCAATATTAAGAGTCCTTCTGTGTCCATATCCAGTCTGCCAACTGGCAAAACGTGGCCGCGAAGTTCTGGACAGCAGTCGAAAATGGTTGGACGGTTCTGAGGATCGGTGGTGGTTGTCAGATAGCCGGTTGGTTTATTGAACATGTAGAACATAAACTCATCCTGTACTGCGATATTCTTGCCATCAACAGCAACCACATCAGTCTCAGGGTCCACTTTCGTGCCAAGTTCACGGACCGTCACACCATTAACGGTCACACGGCCTTGTGAAATCATGGTTTCACTCTGGCGTCGAGATGCAACACCACAATCAGCCATATATTTTTGCAATCGAATTTGGGTCATCTTCTTCCTCCTTTTAGACATTATACGCCATTTTTTTAGTTACGAATAGTAATTTCATTTCATTTTGAAAAAATCTTATGATTATTTTTAAAAGGTATTTTTATTAACGCACTGCCAGCTGTTCCTCAATCCATGGCAGAAGCAGCTTGCGATCGTTCATTTCTGGCTGTTTCAGCACCAGCATCAGTGCCTCATTAAGCATCTGGCCAATGGCACGTCCACGAAGCCCCAGCTGCTTCATATCTTCTCCGCCTACGACAAGATTTTTCACGCTGACACAGTCACCGCGCGCCACCACCTCATCAATCACCTCAGAAATCTGCTTGAACAACGCAACGATCTCTTCGCGCTTACTGCCCAGATCGTGGGCGATCAAATCGGCAATCTTCACCTGCACCAGCCGCCGCGTTTGAACCTCACCCAGCTTTGCCAGGGATTGCCGCACATTGACCGCTTCTGGCAGCAGAATGTCATTGTGGTGCGCAATCAATTCCACCACATCTTTCCGCGTATTGTTGTCGTACTTTAGATCACGAAGCACCTTGTTGGCAATTTTCGCGCTCTCCGCCGCATGGTCGTCAAAGCGATCATAGGGCACGGTGGCATCTTTATCCCAAACAAAAGGCTTGCCAATATCATGCAAAAGCATGGTCAAGCGCAAAACAAGTTCTGGCTTGATGATGCCCACAGACAACAAGGAATGCTCAAACACATCCAGAAAATGATGGCCGCCATGCTGGGCAAACCCCACGGTGTGACACATGACTGGAATGATATACGGATACATGCCCAAAGAATACAGATCTTCCAGTCCTCTGGCCGGATGGTCGGCCAAAAGGATCTTGTTCAGTTCCACTTGAATGCGTTCTTTGGAAATAAAACGCAGCAAATAATTGAGCTGGTTGACCGCCTCATACGTATCAGGATCATAGTCAAAGTCCAAGGCTGTTGCAAAACGCACCATGCGCAGCATGCGCAGGCCATCTTCATTGAAACGCTGCAAAGGATCGCCCACTGCACGCACCAAACGATTCTGCAAATCTTCCTTGCCATTAAAAAGGTCGATCAGGCCACGCTCCGGATGCCAGGCCATGGCATTGATCGTAAAGTCTCTTCGGCTCAAATCCTCGGCCAACTCACTGGTAAAAGCCACGCTCTTGGGATGACGATGATCGACATATTCTCCATCAATGCGGAACGTCGTCACTTCATACGCACCGTCATCAATCAGAATGGTCAAGGTGCCATGCTGGATGCCGGTGGGAATCACACGCTTGTCACCAAATATAGCCAGCATTTCTTCGGCATGTGCCGACGTGCAGATGTCCCAGTCGCTTGGGCGTTTTCCCATCAGCGAATCCCTCACACAGCCGCCGACAATATAGGCCTCATAACCATGTTCTTCCAAACGTTTTATAATCGCCTTGGCACCCTGCGGAATTTGAATGTCCATGTTTTTCACCTCGTTTCAGACAAATCCTTTGAAAATTCTTCTATATAAATAGCATCGGGTTCTCGATCGTAACGATGCATGGGTAAAAAATGATGCATCATCCGTCCATCGTCCGGATGCTGATAGCTTAAAGCCGCAGCGTGCAGCAAGGGCCGTGCAGCGGCAAGGGCCGGCCCGCCATAACAAACATCGCCAAGGAGCGGATGCCCCTGATGCGCCAAATGCACGCGGATTTGATGCCGGCGCCCGGTGTCGATGCGCACCCAGCACGCCGTCGCCCGCAATGCTTCAACATAGGTCAGCGGCTTGACCAAAGTGCTGCACGCCTTGCCGCCTTCCCCGACATAAAACAGAGGACCCACAGCATGCCGCAGCGTAGATGGTGCTTCAGCGATGGGGCCTGTCAAATGGCAGGAGTCCGTCACACGCCCAAAGGCAAAACATTGATAGTATTTCTGTGCGCGCTGCCGACTCAGCTGACCAGCTGCAAAACTGTTTTTGGCCAACAGCACCAGCCCACTGGTGCCAATGTCCAGGCGGCTGACCGGATGAAAATTGCACGCGTCGCCATTTTTTTCCAAATGGGCCAGCACCGCACCAGCCAGCGAGCCGCGTTCGCCACGGCGCCGCGGGAACATGGTCACGCCCGGTGGCTTATCGACGACGAGCAGCATGTCGTCTTCGTACACCACCGCCAGCGGACGCTCTTCGTGAATGATGTCGCTTTCTTCCTGAGAAGGTGCCATGGCCAGAGAAATATCATCACCTGCCTGCACCACATAGCGCACGGTGCGCCGTTCTCCATTGACCAAGATCCCCTGCGGATGGGCTTTGCAGCGTTTCATGAGCCGTTTGGACACCTTCATGCGCTGGGCGATGACCTCTCGCAGCAGGCGTCCTGCGTCGTCTGCCTGAGCCGTGTAATGAACCCGCTTCATTCCCGCACCTCAAAATGGGCCTGACTGCCGCCGGAACCACCGCTGACCACAAGATGCGCCGGGATGCGTTCTTTCAGCTCGGCAAC
>JAXJBF010000089.1:0-4855 GCA_036303105.1 Peptococcaceae bacterium
ATCACCCGCGAGCAAATGGCTGCCATCCTGCGCAACTACGCAGAATACAAAGGGATGGATGTCACTGCAGCCGACGATCTCGCCAACTACAGCGACGCCGCCAGCGTCAGCGACTGGGCGAAGGAATCGGTTGCATGGATGATGGGCAGCGGCCTTCTTGGCGGTTACGAAGATGATACCCTGCGTCCACAGGGCACCACAACGCGCGCCGAAGTTTCCGCTGTGCTCGAACGGTACTTGGAAAAGTAGTAGCGACGCGAGATCGTGAAGCTGACGATTGTCGGTAGCGTATCTTTGAGAAACGGAATTTTTTGCTTTTCTCTTGCGCTGCTCCGAGCTACGACGCGAAGCTAGTCCTGAAAGGAGTCCCGGAGGGACAGTTCTTCAACGTTATTTGGTAAACTAAATACAATAAGAAACAAACAACAAACTTCTTCCTCGGCCACCCTGCATGTTGCGTGCAGGGTGGCTTTTTTTGGGCGCTGAATAGGCATGAAAAAACCACCAGCTCTGCTGGTGGTAAATAAAATATACTTTAGTAAATGTGAACAAACCCTCCCGTGCTAAAATAGAGTAGGTCTGCCAACCACTTATTCAATGCACAGGAGGGTTTTGACATGGATAACCATGATGTAAAAAGTCTATCACATTCAAAATGGAGATGTAAATATCATATTGTTTTTGCTCCAAAGTATCGTCGGCAAGCAATTTATGGACAATTAAAAGCGGACATAGGAAAAATATTGCGAAGCCTTTGCGAAAGAAAAGGAGTGAACATTATAGCAGCAGAATGCTGCCCAGATCATATTCATATGTTAGTGGAGATACCACCCTATATGAGTGTGGCACAATTTGTAGGATATTTAAAAGGAAAAAGCAGTCTAATGATATTTGACCGCCACGCAAATCTAAAATATAAGTACGGAAATCGACACTTTTGGTGTCGAGGGTATTATGTAGATACAGTAGGGAAATATGAAAATGCAATACGAGAATATATAGCCAAACAATTGCAAGAAGATATTATGAATGATCAGTTGAGTTTGAAAGAATTTGTGGACCCGTTTACGGGTGAGCCGGTGAACAAGGCGAAGGAAAAAAGAACAAGATAATAGAATAGAGAAGACAGTAGAGAGGAAAACGAAAGCAAAAGAAAACACCGACGAGCCCCTTTGAAGGGGCAGCCGGTGAAAAAAGTGTGGTTGACAGACTTGTTCAAAGCACTCTTAAGAGTGCAACCACAAGTAACGGGCCCTTATAGGGCCTACCAAACCACCCGTTGAACGGGTGGTTTTGATTGCGGGGCGACGTTCTGAATCTCGGATAGGGCATGGGCAGGTGACATTGTGTGCCATCTTGGCGGGGCGTTTTTCGCGGGAGAGGATTGCCAAGCGCGGAGCGGGCAGGTATCATGAAAGAAAACGCGTCCGCGCTGGGCGGCGCGGTGAACGGAACCAGGAAAGGAGCAACCATCATGAAACAGAGCAACATCTGCCCGAAATGCCAGAGCACCGACATTATCCGTGTGCCGGGCAAGGCTGGGGCCTATGGCGTGGGCAACAACATTCAGCTGGGTTGGACGAACTTTTCGGCGGTGCTGGTGCATCGCTATGTGTGCGGCCGCTGCGGCTATTCGGAGGAGTGGATTAACAAGGAGGATCTGCCGGCATTGAAGGAGAAATTCCGATGAGCGGCGCGCCGCTAGAGCCGAGCACGGCGACGCTGGCCTATTACGAGCGCTGCGCCGAGGAGTATGTGGCGCAGACGCGGCACGCCGACATGCGCGCGCTGCACGAGGCGTTTCTGGCGCGTGTGGCCCCTGGGGGGCGCATTCTCGACCTGGGCTGCGGCTCGGGGCGCGACAGCAAGGCATTCCTGGCGCGGGGCTACGAGGTGGTGGCCGTGGACGGCGCGCCAGCGCTGTGTGCGCGGGCGGCGGCCTATCTGGGGCAGGAGGTGGTCTGCGCGCGGTTCGAGGACTACGCGCCCGAGGGCATCTTCGACGGCATCTGGGCCTGCGCCTCGCTCCTGCACCTGCCGGCGCCTGAGATTGCGCGGGTGCTCGCAAGGCTCGCGCCGCACCTGAGCCGTGACGGCTGGCTCTATGCCTCGTTCAAGTACGGCAGCGCCAGCGGCGAACGCGGCGGCCGCTACTTCACCGACCTCACCGAAGCCAGCCTCCGCACCCTGCTCGCCCAAGTGCCCACCCTGCACCTGGCCGCCGCCACCATCACCCAGGACACCCGCCCCGACCGCCGCAGCCAGCCCTGGCTCAACGCCTATCTCGTGCGCTGTGACTGAGGGGGCGCACTCAGAAAGCACGCACTACCCACACACACGAAAGGAGCAACCCCATGCAGGATCGATACGCAGGAGACATTGGCGACTATGGCAAGTTTGGCCTATTGAAGGCCTTGCAGGCGAAAGGCTTTCGCCTGGGCATCAACTGGTACAAGGCCACGCCGCCGACGGAGAGAGAAAAAGAAAACGACGACGGCAAGCACCGCATTGCCGAGCGTTACGACGCGTGCGACCCCGCCCTGGCCGAGACCTTGCGCGCGATTTCTACTTCGCCCCAGCGCTCCATTGAAGCGCTGCAGCAGGCGGCGCTGCTGGATGCGGCGCGCACTGTGTATTACGACAAGATGGTGGAGGTAGCCGGGCGCGCCCAGTGGCACGAGGACGCCTTGCAGGCGCTGGCCGACTGCGACCTGGTCTTTCTCGACCCGGACAACGGCCTGCTCGTTAAGAGCGTCGGCCGCCGCTCGGCCAAGTCGGTGAAGTATGTGTTCGACGAAGAACTCAACGACTACCTCGCCCGCGGCCAGAGCGTTGTGCTCTATAACCACCGCGCCCGCAAACCAGCGGCGCAGTACTTTCAGGAGCTCGCCGACCGCTGCGCCGCCCTCCCCGCCGCCCAAGGCAAACCCATCCGCGCCCTCACCTTCCCCAAAGGCACCATCCGCGACTACCTCCTCATCGTCGCCAACCCCAACCACGCCACCCGCATCCACCAAGCCCTCAACCGCATGACCCAAGGTGCATGGGCCAACCTCGGCCTCTGCCGCGAGGAAGCCGTGGTACTGGTGGAGGGGGACTGGAAGTTTTAGAGACAGATTTCGTGCAATGTATTGCGATGTTCGTGCAGATAAACTGTAATGAGGGTATCAGATAGAAAGGGGTTGATACCATGGCTGGCAATACCACCAACATCAGTATCCGCATGGATTCGGAGTTGAAGGCTCAGACCGATGCTCTTTTTGCGGAGCTAGGCATGAATTTATCGACGGCGTTTAATATTTTTGTGCGTCAATCGCTTCGTGAAGGCGGCATTCCTTTTGAGATCAAGCTGGACCGCCCCAATCAGCAGACCGCTGCGGCGATGCGTGAAGCAGAACGCATTGCGAACGATCCCTCTGTCAAAGGATACGATGACCTCGACGCCTTGTTTGCTGATTTGAAACGATGAGAAAGCCAAAGTATATTGTTAAGACCACCACCCAATTCAAAAAGGACTACAAACGCTATGAAACGTGGGTTGAACATGGAACTGCTGGCAATGGGCGCCGCACTGCCAGCCAAGAAGCGTGATCACGAATTGTCTGGTGATTGGGTGGGGCATCGGGAGTGTCACATTCAGCCAGACTGGCTGCTTGTTTATCGCATTCAAGCCGATGTTTTGGTGCTGACGCTGACCCACACCAGCTCGCACAGCGATTTGTTCCATTAGAGTACCTCCCCCGCCGCACAGGAGTATTCCTGTGCGGCGGGGGCTTTTTCTTTGCAAAAAGGAAGGGCGCCTGCAATGTTGTTGCAGGCGCCCATGTACGAGGCTGGGAAGGCTGCGACCAACTACGAGAGATGCATAAGGTGCTTTTCTTTTTTTATACCATATCTCTTTGGTGTATTTACAAAAAATACATAATATACTTAATTGTTGAAAAATATATGAAAGCATATTATAATGGATGTAATATATTCAAAGAAAATGGGTGATCCTTTGCTATCGCATGATGTGAAATATTTTGCTGGGAAGGGCAGCTCGTCTCAGGATGGCCAATGGCTGCCTTTATGGATGCATTTAAGAGATACCGGCGAAATGATGAAACGATTGATACAGAATTGGGTGCCGGAATCGTTTCGACGAACGCTGGGCTTGTCGGAAGAGGCTGCCGTTCAAACAGCGTACTTTTTAGGTGCGGGGCATGATTTGGGCAAGGCTTCGGCATTGTTCCAGGCGAGAATCTTGATGCAGCTGCCAGAGGCGCGGGAACGTGTGACTGCTGTGGTTGCGCTTCCTGATTCTTTTCCTTCAGGGAAGCATACGCCGCATGCCAGGGCTGGTGAAGCCATTTTGCTGGCCATGCATTGTCCTGAAGGGGTGGCGTCTGTTGTGGGAGCGCATCATGGCAAACCGCAGCAGGACAAGTTTGGAGAAGATTATATCGATGAACAGCTGGAGATTTACCCAGGAAATTATTGGGGAAAAGGGCAAAAAGCGCGCTGGATGGCCGTGTGGCAGGCGCTGATTGACGACGCCCTGAAACAGGCGGCTCTGCCGTCGCTGGAGGCGCTGCCTGTTCTGACGCTGCCGCAGGAACTGCTCCGTCAATATATGCACAACACGGAAATTGCCGTAACCATGCGGCTTTCCACTATCTTAAAGACAATTAAACAGCCCCTATGATTACACCTAAAACGCCGTAGCAAGGTTGGACAAGCCTTGATATGGCGTTTTTAAGTGGGTAGGATATGCCGCCGCAGCTTCAAAGAAGTTGTGGCGTTTTTTTATGCCCGCAGGAAAGGAGGCGCAGCCGGAATGTATTTCACAAAGGGCAAGCAGCGGGCGTTTGAA
>JAXJBF010000090.1:0-35411 GCA_036303105.1 Peptococcaceae bacterium
GGTTAACACGTCATCAACAGCACGAGGATCCGGATCAAACGGCACGGGATCAAGTCTGCAAATGAAACTGTACACTTTCATCCCCTGCAGGCCATGATAGGTGTCCATCTGATTGATCACATGGACAGCATCACGACGCAGCCCGAGTTCTTCACAAACTTCACGCATGGCACAAGCTCCAGGTGCTTCGTCGTCATACATTTCACCGCCTGGGAAGCAGATTTCTCCACGCTGATGGATAACCCCTTGATTACGCACTTCCAACACGAGATGATCTTCACCATCCACCTCAATAAGCGGCAACATGCAGGAAAAGAACCTGCGTTTATCAGCAGCGTGTGTGTGATGCTGAGCAAAGATTTCATCGATCGAGTGCACCTCTTCAAGATTAAGGCGCTTGCTGCCCCAAGCATCGCGCAGAATCAACACCGATGCGCCAATCAGGAGTACAACACCAACCACAGTATTCCAATAAATATGTTCTCCAAGGAAAATCACAGCAAGAATTGGCGCAATGGCTGGTTTAATATAAAAGGCAATAGCCCCTGTGGTAGCGTCCGAATAGCGAATAGCGGTAAAATAAAAAATATAACCAATCCCAGTAACAACGATGCCAATATAAGCTACCAACAGCCAATTGTCAGCAATACCAGCAAAAACTGGACGCCCTGTTACCAAGAGCGCTACCAATAGCAGCAATGAACCAAACAAAAAACTGATACTTGTTTGCGCCAAGGCCCCTAATCGGCCAATGGTGCGCTTACCCATAACCGTGTAAGCACCAAAAGTCACAGAAGCAAGAAGTGTCAGGCCCAAGCCAAGCGGCGTATTACCTGGCTGAACGTCCCATGGGCGGATCATAAAAAACGCAGCAATAAGGCCAATGCCGCAAGCCATCCATTTTGCACGATCCATTTTTTCTGTTGTAAAAATGTGTGCTATCAGCATTGTAAAAAGTGGATTTAAGCAAATGATGGATGATGCGGTAGCAGCGTTACAATAGCTTACCCCAAATTGGAAAGCCAACATACTAATTGAAACGCCCATGACCCCTACAGCAAACAACCAGAGCAAATCGCCTCGTGTCAGTTTTGCGCCGCGTTTCTTTAAATCGGACCACCCAAAGGGCGCCAAAATCAAGCCACCGATCAAAAAGCGCAAAAACGTCATCTGAATGGCATCCAAGCTATTACCAGCTACCTTTAGTGCCACCTCCATGGTACCAAAGAAAAATGCTGTTAAACACACATAAATAACAACTTTTTTCATTTTCATGATCTTTCCAACCCCCTAGCGATGGACCTTACAGCTCAAGTTTTCGACCTCAATGCGAATCACTTGAATCTGTTTCAGCAAGGGTTCAGGAAAATCCCAATCGCCTCGATCTGAATAATGGGCCATCACCGCCTGCAAACCTGCACGTTTATCGTCCAGTGACTGCAAAAGTGATGCCTGCCCTTCTCCAATGATGCTCTTGTAACAAGTACCAAAATCACAAGCAGTGTCCGCACCAACGATTTTTACGCCACATTCCATAGAAAATCCCACCTGACTGCCATTATTGCCAATCAGGTCGATCTTTCGTCCTTCATGCGCACTATGACAATACAGCGTATACTGTCCTCCGTTCTTAGCCCAACCATAATTCAATGGCACCACATAAATTTTTCCATGGTCATACAGGCCAATATGTACGACTTCTGACTGGTCTAACACCGATTGAATGACGACCTCATCGGTCACTTTGCGATCTTGTCGTCTCATTTCCCATTGCACTTCACTTCACCCTCTCTGATGATCCTGCTATTAGTCTAGCACTTTCAACAACCCTCAGCAATCTCAGCCTATAAAAAACACGACAATCATCAAAAATTGTCGTGTTCTCTCTATTTTATTTGATTGGTGCACCCGAAGCAACCTTGTCAAATTCTTTAATGATAGATTCGTCCGGTGCTTTTGTCGCCAAACTAACAACAATAATAGCAATGAGGCTCAGTAAAAACGCTGGCATCAATTCATACACGCTGAAAATACCGCCCAATGGTGCGATCAGATATTTCCAGATAAATACCATCGCGCCGCCAACGACCATACCAGCCAGCCCACCTTGCCAGGTGGTACGTTTCCAATACAGTGAACAAATAATCAATGGGCCAAAGCTGGCACCGAATCCTGCCCACGCAAAGGACACAATCTGGAAAACAGAACTGTTTGGATTGCGAGCAATAATGATCCCCAGCACAGAAATCAAAACAACCGTCACACGTGCAAGAAGCATGCTCTGCTTATCATTGAGTTTAATATGCATGGCTTCCTGAACAATATCCTGGCTCACACTGGACGCAGCAGCCAAAAGCTGCGATGATGCTGTAGACATGGTACTGGCCAGAATCCCAGAAATGACAATGCCACCCATGATGGCAGCCAGAATGCCATAATGCGACAAGAGGTTGGCGATTTCAATCAAAATTGTTTCTGATGCAGAACCTTCCAACACTGGTAAAATACCTTCAGCGCTCAACATCAGACCAGCAATACCGATGGACACTGCCATCGCCATTGCAACGATAACCCAACCAGTCCCAACGCGGCGAGACACTTTCAATTTCTGTTCGTCTTCGATGGCCATAAAGCGCAATAAGATGTGCGGCATCCCAAAATAGCCCAATCCCCAGGAAAGCGTGGTGATGATGGACAACAAACCAAATGATGACGCTGTATTGGTCGTTGGGTCATAGCTTGCCACTGCAGAAAGATACCCTGGCAACTGTTCCGCGTGTTCAACAATCACATCAACGCCGCCAGCAGATACCACAGCAAAACCGACAACAAATAAAATGGCAAGCGACATGATAATACTTTGAATAAAGTCTGTCATAGAAACGGCCAGAAAGCCACCGGTTGCAATATAGCTGACAATGACCACGGCCGATACGATCATCGTTATTGTGTAGTCAAAACCCAGCAAAGATGAAAACACCTTACCACAAGCGGCAAAGCCAGAAGCAGTGTAAGGTACAAAGAATATAATAATGACAATAGCACCAATAACCGCCAAAATATTTTTTTCTTCGTGGAAACGATGTGATAAAAATTGAGGGAAGGTAAATGAATCCGTCAAATGGGTGTAACGGCGCAAACGCTGTGCCGTAAACAGCCAGTTAAAATAGGTCCCAATGGCCAAGCCTGCAATGGTCCAGCCAGCCTCTGCCATCCCGGATAAATAGGCCAGCCCTGGAATCCCCATCAAGAGATAACTGGACATGTCTGATGCTTCGGCACTCATCGCAGTGACATAAGGCCCTAACGTTCGTCCACCAAGATAGAATTCTGAAGACGATTTATTTTTATTGGCATAGTATACACCAATCAGCATCATTCCAACGAGATACACGAAGATCGTTATCAAAATTATAATTGATCCTGAATGCATAAATGTTTCTCCCTTTCTGATGATAGCGATCATCTGTTTTTCTCCTGCACCACGATAAAGCAGCACATTATGTATATTCTACCACAAGTCCGCACAAATGCAAAAACAAATAAACCATAATGCCGATATTTTTCTACAGATTATTCTGCGCCCTGCTTGACGCATCTGCGCTAATATTCTACACTCGTCATAGATATTTAGAAAGAAGGAATGACCATGCCATCAACCCATCACTGGCGCAAACGCATCCTGCTCATCATGCTGATTCTCCTGCTGCTTTGTATCGGAGGTTTTGGTATCTACGTGTCAAACTATTACCACGCAGACACTTCAGCGCTGGCAGTGCTTGATGAATCCGGTGTTACAAAAAGCGACGATGTCATCCAGCTCACACCGGCCTCTGCAAGCGACACCGCCATCGTCTTCTATCCTGGAGCCAAAGTAGAAGCTGAAGCCTATTTGCCGCTTCTTGATCAGCTGCGTCAAAAAGGTTACACCTGTTTTCTCCTGCACATGCCGTTCAACATGGCAATTTTTGACAGCAATGCCGCGGCTGAAGTGATCGACAGTCACCCAGAGATCCAGCATTGGTACATCGCCGGCCATTCCATGGGTGGAGCCATGGCTTACAGCTTTGCCGCCGAACACGCATCATCCATTGATGGTCTTATTCTGCTCGGCGCTTATATCTATGGTGATTATTCAGATCAGGACACACTCACCATTTATGGATCTCTCAATGAAAGCGTCGCTGAAAAGATCGATTATGATGACAACATCGTTGTGATAGAAGGCGGCAATCACGCACAGTTTGGCAATTACGGACCTCAAAAAGGCGATCAACCTGCCACCATTTCCGCTGAAGAGCAGCAAAAAGAAACCGTCGACGCTATTACAACATTCATCAATCAACGCGCATAAAAAACAGAAGGCCTCGAGGCCTTCTGTTTTTTTATTATTCTTCTTCCGTCGTTTCTTCTTCCGGTGCAGGCTGCACGCGAATTTCCATAACGCGGCGATTATCTACAGCTGTCACTGTGACATCCAATCCCTCAGCCACAAAATGATCGCCAATTTTCGGAATGCGATCAATCTGTTCCAACACCCAGCCAGAAACCGTCGACGCCTCACATTCACCCTTGATCTGGAAAAGATCATACATATCATCCAAATCTGCTGTGCAGTCAATTAAATAACTGCCATCATTCTGTTTACTAAAGGATTCGATGACTTCATCATGTTCATCCCAAATTTCACCAACAAGTTCTTCGAGAATATCTTCTAACGTTACAATCCCTTCGGTGCCGCCATATTCGTCAACGACAACCGCCATGTGCACCTTGTTCATTTGCAAGGTACGCAATAATTTAAAGATCTTTGTATTTGGCGTGGTATAAACGACAGGAGATTTTACCATCGCCAAGCGATCTTCACCACGCACACGCGCTTTATAAAAGTCTTTCTGATGAATGACACCAATGATATTATCAATGGTATCATGATACACCGGTAAACGCGAATAGCCATTTTCAACAAAAAGCGCGCCAACTTCTTCCATGCTCGCTTCCTCATCAACAGCCACCAAATCTACGCGAGGTGTCAAAATGTCAGAAACATCCAGTTCATTAAATTCAATGGACGCACGAATCAAATCGCCTTCGTGAGCATCAAGTCCGCCTTCGCTTTCAGCTTGGTCAACAATGCCCATCAGTTCTTCTTCAGTGATGCCGCCATCGTTCTTAACCTTAATAATCTTTGACAGCAATCTTTTCCACAAACTAAACAAATAGTTCAATGGAGTCAGTACAGTAATAATCACTTTGAGAATAGGCGCAGAAAACATTGCAAATCGTTCTGGAAATTCTTTGGAAATACTTTTTGGCGAGATTTCCCCAAAGATCAAAACAATAATAGTCACTGCAATGGTCGAAATGGTTGGCCCATATTCGAAGAACAATTTTGTGCACAATACCGTTGAAATGGTAGAGGCGGTAATGTTGACAATGTTGTTCCCGATCAATATGCTCGAGAGCAACTTATCATAATTCTCCGACAGCGCGAGCGCTCGGGCTGCACGGTGATCCCCATTTTCGGCCCAAGTTTTCATGCGAATGCTGTTAAGCGAAGTAAACGCCGTTTCTGTCGCTGAGAAAAAAGCGGAACAAAAGACTAAAATGACAACGGCAACGATCATACCTATCGTACTACTGTCCATAAGGAAACCATCAACTCTGCTTTCTTTAAAAATTTTTTATATGGTTATTGTGTAATATAGCATGATTTTCGGAAAATTTCAATGAATAAGCTCATTGTTTCGGTAACGAATTCTACCATCTATTAAAATTGTTCCTGGTGACGATGGCTCCAATCGATTTCCTCCAATGAATGCAGCGGACGCTGCTCGTCGCTCATGCCAAGTGCTAAAATAGCAAGCACATCATAGGGCTCAGGAATAGCCAATTCTTGACGAACATACTGATTTGATGGCAGATTGCTGCCATCCTCCTGCACTGTTTGCGACAATCGACTGCGAATTTGCACCCAACAATTACCAATCCCCAATGCCTCTGCCTGAAGTTGCATATATGCCATCATGATTGCCCCATCTTCTATCCAGGTATCAGAAAGTTCCGTATTGCCGATCACCACCAATGCTGCATCAGCACTTGCAATCAGTGCCGACCCTCCTGTTTTGGCATGAGACAAGCGTTCCAACATCATGCGATCGCGCACGACAATCACTTCGGTCGGACGAAGATTACGACCAGTTGGCGCCAATAATCCTGCCTCAATGATTTGCTGAAGCTGCGCTTCAGGAATCGCTGCATTGGTATAAGTGCGTTTGCTGCGACGACGCATAATCAGTTCTCTAAAATTCATGATTGCCACATCCTTTCAAAATTCTAAGCATTTTGTTTCAATCTATCTCCATCGCCAAGCGAGCAGCCTGACGTGCATGGATCAACGTTGTATCAAAAAGCGGCACCGAACAATCACTTTGCTTGACCAGAAGCCCGATTTCCGTACAGCCAAGAACGACGGCATCCGCCCCGTGTTCCGTTAATGCTGCAATAATGGCACGACAACACTTTCTGGATTCATCCTCAAAAACACCGCGACAAAGTTCTTCAAAAATAATACGGTCGACGATGTCCATTGCAGCCTGATCAGGCACCGATACCCTGAACCCTTGTGCACGAAGCCGTTCTTTGTAAAACGGTTCAATCATCGTTGTTTTCGTTCCTAGTAATGCCACATGACCAATACCAGCTTCTCGCAAAGCCATCGCTGTTGCATCTGCAATATGCAGCAGCGGCACCGTTAAGTGCGTCATGAGCTTCGGGACAATTTTATGCATGGTATTGGTACTGATAACAAGAAAATCAGCACCTGCACGTGTCAGACGCTGCGCGGCATCCTCGACCATCTGTGCACATACATCCCATTCGCCAGCAAATTGATGAACCGCAATTTCGGCAAAATCGACACTTTCCATGAGAATCTTTGCCGAATGCAGCCCGCCAAGCTGCTGCCGTACGGTCTCATTGATCACCTGATAATAGGTGGCCGTACTTTCCCAACTCATGCCACCAATCAAACCAATGGTTTTCATGCTTCCGCCAACCCCAAACCAAAGGTTATCCGACACAATGCCTTACCTGCTTCTGTGTGAAAAATCCGTCCATAGGCCTGCTGCACCGCTTCAATCCCAACACCATCTTCATAAAGATTCACCAAAAAGTCCGCCTCGATCAAAATTTGATGATCGATGCCTTCAATCGGGTGATACGTATGGTGATGAGCAACCAACCAGGTAATGCGTGCAATATCATCAGCGTTCAAACCAGCCTCCGTCAGCAACTGTTTTGCTGGTTCTGGGCCTTCCTGCTCCTGCAGCTTACCGTCACAGCGTCCATATTTTTCTTCTGCTGGATGAATGCCAATATCATGAACGAGCGCTGCACATTCGATCACAAACTGCGTGTGTTCGTCAACTGACTCCCGAAGTGCAATCAGACGCGCATAATCGTGCACCTTGAGGAAATGTTGAATGCGCTTGGCATCTCCATGATCGAAAGCGAGCATACGCCAGCACACATCATCAATCATTGTTTGTTCAACCATTTTTCTTTCTCCTTAACTGTGATACAGCTTCGCATAAACACCGTCTTTTGCCAAAAGCTCGTCATGCGTGCCCGATTCTGTAATGCCATCTTCCGTCAACACCAATATCCGTTCCGCATTTTGAATGGTTGAAAGGCGATGCGCAATGACAAAAGTGGTGCGGTTTTTCGCCAATTTTTCCAAAGAGTCTTGTACGATGCGTTCACTTTCATTGTCCAGCGCCGAGGTCGCTTCATCAAAAATAAGAATCGGTGGATTTTTTAAGAAAACACGCGCAATTGACAAGCGTTGTTTTTGACCACCACTGAGTTTGATGCCGCGCTGCCCAATATCGGTATCATACCCGTCTGGAAACGCCATAATAAAGTCGTGAGCATTGGCATTCTTTGCTGCTGCGACCACTTCTTCCGGTGTCGCATCTGGACGGCCGTACAGGATATTGTCGTAGATCGTTCCAGCGAAAAGGTATACATCTTGCTGAACAATGCCAATGTTGTCGCGCAAACTCTTGAGCGTCACATCACGGATGTCATGGCCATCAACAGTAATACGTCCGCTTGACACATCATAAAAGCGCGGAATTAATGAACACAATGTTGTTTTTCCCGCACCGGATGACCCCACCAAAGCCACATAGGCTCCAGCAGGCACCTGCAAATTGATATGCTGAAGCACCTCTTCCTGATTTTCTTTATAATGAAAGGAAACATTGTCGAAGCAGATTTCACCGCGCACATTGGTGAGCGGTACAGCATTGGGACTGTCTTCAATATCCGGATCGATATTCATCAGTTCCCTGAACCGTTCAAACCCCGTATAGCCATTTTGGAACTGCTCCGTAAAATTAACCAACGTCGTGATCGGCTCTGTGAACACACTGATATAAAGTAAGAACGTCACCAGATCACTGATATCCAACCGGCCGTTGGCAATCAGCACACAGCCAGTGATAATAACGCTGACCTGAATCAACGTTGTAAAAAAGCCAACCCCAGCCTGGAACGTTCCCATGTAATGATAGCTGTTTTTCTTTGCAGCTAAGAATCCTTTGTTCCCAATAGAAAATTTACGGTTTTCTTCTTGCTCATTAGCGAAAGACTTTACCACACGAATTCCTGCCAGATTGTCTTCAATCTGCGCATTGATCTCGGCAATCTTTTCGCGATTGCGTCGAGAAGCGCGACGCATGCGTCGGTTAAGCACTAAGGCAAAGACGAACATGACTGGTAAAATGATGAAAGCCGCCAATGCCAGCCAGCCATTGATGCTCACCAAAATAACAAAAGCACCAACAATTTTCAGTACTGAAAGGATGATATTTTCCGGCCCATGATGCAGCAGTTCTGTAATATCAAAAAGATCGTTGGTTACACGACTCATCAATTGGCCAACTTTGGCGTCATCATAAAATGAAAACGACAGCTTCTGCAGATGATCAAAGACTTCTTCACGCATATCATATTCAATCTTCGCACCCATCACATGGCCATAATTGCCTATGAAAAATCGACTGTAACAATCCACCAGCAAGAGCACCAGCAGGCCCACAGCAATATAAACAGTCTGTTGCAAAATAACATCACGCTGTTCATAAATCATTGTCGATGTCACATAACGCACCACCAGCGGAATAATCAGCGCCACTGTCGCCGACAGCGTCGCAAAGATCATGTCCGCAATAAACGTTCCCATATAGGGTTTGTAATAGCTTAGCATTTTTTTAAATGTATCGCTCAAAACATCTGTCCTCCTCGTTTGCCGATCCCCGAGCAACGCTCGTTGACCGCCTCAATTGTGTTGCTTTCATATTATGACATGTTGTCATTCTTTTCTCAAGCTGATGCTTAACTGCGAATACGAAGTTTGATCAAGCCACCCTTTTGTGCTTTTCCCGTATCCCACAACGCACAAAAATCCAGCCAAAATGCCTGCCCATAGGTCACCGCACGCACCAGATGCGCACCGCCACATTCGTCATAACCTGCCAGATTGAACCAATGCCATTGCCAATCTGCAAATGCTTTATCCTGATGATGCAAAAGCAAACAAGGCACCAAAAGATCCGCATCAATTTGATGTCGCACCACATCCCAGGCTGTTCTCCATGGTTCTTCACCTTTTATGCCTTCTGCGTCCAGCGAAAATACACCACGATCGTGCCAAAAACCACGAATGCCTTCAATATAAATCGGCAGACGATCAATGCCCGTGCGCCGTGGTTTCAAATAAGGTTTCATCTGCATCGCAAAGTCTTCATACTCAGCACGCGTTACATGTTGTGCATCATGAGGGTACAGCGCACATTGGTCATGTTCACGCGCCAACTGAATACAAACATCACAAGCCGTCACCGCTGCGCAGCCACCCAGATGCATCCACCAATCACGAAACCAATCCTGATTCCATCCCAAGGCACCATCCACCGTATAATATGCTAATTCCTTCATCGTAGACTCCTTTTCAAATCATCTATGCCTAGTGTAATACAGTCCTTACAAATGTGCAAACCCGTCGCCCTACAATAAAAAACAGCGCCTTCATCCTGAGATGAGCGACGCTGAATGTTGTCATTCTTTTATACCTACGATCGTGATTTTTGAACGCATGATCAGCGTCCAGCCAACGATGCTAATGATGCCGCTCCCCAGCACAGCCAGGCCAAGCGCGAAAACACCATTGGCAGCCATAGAAATACACAGCATGCCGATGCTGCCAATGACCGTAAATACGCCATTAAGCAGCGAAGATGCTGAGCCCGTATCGCTCTTTTGCTGCTCCAGCAGAAGATTTGAACTGAACGGACGAATCAACGAACCAAAGAACGTAAACGGTGCGAACCCCAGCCAGAAAAGAAGCGGCATTTTCTGACCAAAAAATAACAGAATTCCACCAGCAACCAAATAACCAATAAAGCAAACATAAGTCAGTTTTTGTTTGTTGGCACCCGATAAGAATCGTACATAAACAACTGGCCCTAACAACGATACCAACGCATTGACAGCAAAGAAATAGCTGTAAACCTGCTCTGAAAGGCCAAAGAAATCAACATAAATATACGATGACACAGAAATATAGCCCATAAAAGCAAAATTATACAATGAGAAAATCAGACAAGGTCCCATGAATCCTGGATTTTTCCCTACAATGACCAATTTTCCAAGAGATGCAAAAGCCGATTCCTGCAGACGCTCCTCTTCCGGCAGTGTTTCCTGATAGAGCATCGACAACACCAAGCAAATCAAACCAGCTAGCGTCAGCACCTCGAAAGCCCCACGCCAGTCTGTAATCTTCAGCAGCAACGCCCCCAATACAGGTGCCAGCATCGGCGCCAAACCAGAGGCTGACTGCACCACAGCGAGAATGGTTTCACGCTGACGCCCTGCAAAGCAATCCTTGACCAAAACCGTCGAAGCAGAAATAATCCCGCCGGCACTGATGCCTTGAAACACACGTGCCACAATCATGATATACACGTTTGGCGACAAAGCACAGCAAGCACTGGACAACGTATACAATGCACTGCTGAGTATCAACACCTTGCGGCGGCCATATTTGTCACAAAGAGGGCCAAAGAAAATGGTTCCACAAGCAAAAAAGAAGAAAAAACTGACCAAGGTTAAATTGACCAACGATGCCGATGCATCAAAATGACCGCTCATTGTTGGCAGCGCCGGCAAATACAAATCGGTGGACAACGGAATGAACATGTTCATCAAGGTGATGAATAAGATCATTCCCTTCTTACCCAGGAATTTTTGTTTTTGAATGTTTTCAACCGTATTCATCGCTCACACTCCATCTTATCAGGCTGATCATCATCGACAAAATTCAAGCGGTCGCCCAGCTTGCGCCAATCGACCGCATTGTAGAGATTTTACCATGGGTAAATATGTCCAGCCAGTCAGATAATGACTATGGCATCTGTGAAAAAATTTTTTTCGCCAAAACCCGCCGCTATTCGGAACGAATCGCTTCCAACGGCGTACTGTACCGCAGCTGCACAGTGGCGCAGCGCGCAAACATGCCACCAATCGCCAAGAGAAGTGCCACATAAGCCGTCAGAAACAGCCATGGAATGGCAACATCAATACAATGATGCGCGTCATTGATGATTTTGCAAGCAATGCCGCCACCGATAGCAGCACCCAACATTCCGACAAGTCCTGCGCCGCCGAGAATGGCCGCAATTTCCCACAAGAGCATCCTGCGCAGCTGGTGCTGGGTGGCGCCCACAGCGCCCAAGAGCCCCAAGTCCCGCCGGCGATTGCGCAAATCGACAAGGAGCATGTTGCTCATGCTGAGACCGCCAAACAAAAAGAGAATGACAGCGACCAGATAGAGATTGCGAATGGTGATGCCATTGATGGCGTTGATGTTCTCGATCGTCTGAGAAATGTCGTTTTCGTCAATGACATCGCTGGCATCTGCCATCTGCTTAATCTGCGTGCGCACCGTCTCATAAGCGCCGGGAGCGACCGCCACCGTCAATATGCCTGTGGCATCGGTGACGCCAGTCAGCGTGCGCACGCTGTCGGCTGTCAAAAGAAACGTCGGTGAACCTGGCACCAGTGGATACTGCGCCATCAGCACTTCGGGATCGTAGCTGCCCACCGCTGTCACCTGAAAAGTATGAGGCGCCCCATCCACACCGCGCACGGTGACGGAAAAAGTGTCGCCAACGCTGCCGTAATGCTCATTGATGAGGATGCCATTGTCGGCACTCATCGTTTCGTAGGTCGACGTGCCAGCGGTCAATAACGGCGCAATGGCTGCAAAATCGTCGGCGTCAATCACAGGCACATTGCTGTCCTGAGAAAGGATGCTGCCCATGTCCCACGGCATTTCAATCGTTGCTCGAATTGCCTCGTGGGCCGTCACCTGCTCGACCCCGTCAATGGCCAGCAGGGATGCCGTCAGCGCCGGATCTGACAAAGGGTTGTTCTCCACTTGCAGCCGTGTGTCATAATTATATTCGCCATTGGCCTCAAAAGTAGAGCGTGCCACGCTCTGCAGCATCACTTCAATGTCGCCGCTCGGGTAGTATTCAAACCGCGCCTGCTTTTCAGCGTCAATGGAACCGGCCACAGTTGCCACCGCAAGGAACAACGCCCCGCTGAGTGCCAGCGTCAGAAGCGTGAACGCCGTCTTGATCCGGCTGCGCCCAAGATTGATGCGGGCCAGGCGCGCTGGCATCAGCGGACGATGGCGGCGCTGCGTGCGGCAGCGTTTGCTTTTGGCTGAAAGATAACGGCTGCCTTCAATCGGTGAAATCTTGGCAGCAATGCGCACTGGCCGCCAAATCGCTGCCATCACTGCCAGGCGTGCAACGATGGCGCTCACGCCTCCGTACAGCAACGCAGTCTCCGCGCGAAAGCCAGTGGGACAAACAGCAAAACCCACCGCCGTCCCCAGCACAAGCCCCAGCGCAATGCCCTGCCAGGCAAAACGCCGGCCGTTTCGGCGCATGATGCGGCGAATCTGACGTGTTGTCATGCCAATGGTACGCAGCTGACCCAGCATCTGCACATGTTTCACAATCATCGTATAGAACACCCCATAAACAATGACCGCCGCCAAAATGCCGGTGACCAGCGCCAGCAAAGGAATCGACAAATGCAGCCCACCGCCGAGAACGCCATTCATGGCCGCAAAATAGTCCGTCAGAAAGATTTGCGCCGATGCGATGCCCAAAGGCGCCAATGCAGCATTGGCCGCGCTGACCAGGCCTTCGGAAGAGATGTCCTCGGTCGCCAGGCGTGTGTAAGCAGTGACGGATAACTGTCCGCCCAGCGTTTCATCGGCGATGGCTTGTGCCAGAGGTTTGCCCACATAGACGGTATAGAGGCTGTCATCGCTGTCGCGCTCCACAATGCCGCTGAGACGGTAAGCTGCTGTTTCGCCCAGGCCTGTCAGATCCATCTGCACCGTGTCTCCAACCTGCACCTTCCAGCCCATGTGCTCCAGATAACCACGCTCCAGCATGATGTCATCATCGCTGGCCGGCAAGGTGCCTTCATAAGCCAGCTGCGTCTGCTTGCTAAAATAATCGCTGTCGCCATAGACAAGGACCAGACTCACGCCATCTTGATAGGAATAGCCCAACGCGGAATATTCCCCCACCCAGTCAATGCCATCGGCACTTCGCATGGCAATCAGCTGCGCCTCTGTCGGGCCAACCACCGTCACCTGGGCCTGCGTGCGGTAAGGGTCCTTGGCCTTTTCAGCCAAACCTGCCGAACTCAGCGCCGTCGCCAGCACCATGGCCACTGCCAGCGCAATCGTCACAACCAAGAGCGCTGCACTTTTGCGGTCGCTTGTCAGCATGCGCTTGGAAAGCGCACGCACAATGGCAGAAGTGTCGTTTTCAAATGGCCACCTCATGACAACGCACCGCCTTCGCCAACAACATGTCCATCTTCAATGCGTATGATGCGGTCTGCCAGACAGGCGATATCGTTGTTGTGCGTAATCATCACCACCGTCTGATCAAACATCGTGCTCGTACGCCGAATCAGTCCCAGCACATCGGCGCTGGTGCGGCTGTCCAGGTTTCCTGTCGGCTCATCGGCGAGGATGAGCGCAGGTTTGGTGATCAGCGCCCGCGCAATCGCCACCCGCTGCTGCTGGCCGCCTGAAAGTGCCGACGGCAGATTATCCAGCTTGTTCTTGAGCCCGAGCAGATCAACGACCTGTTCGAAAAATGCTGCATCCACACGATCGCCGTCCAGTTCCACCGGCAGCACAATGTTTTCATAGACATTCAAGATCGGCACCAGATTATAATTCTGGAACACAAAGCCAATGTTGCGCCGACGAAAAATGGTGCGCGCTTCGTCGTTCATCGCGCCCAATTCTTTGCCGCGCACAAACACCTGGCCGCTGCTCGGCGTGTCCAGGCCGCCCATCATATGCAGCAGCGTCGACTTCCCGCTGCCAGAGGTGCCCACCACAGCGACGAACTCACCTTCCTGAATGCTTAGCGTAACGCCGTCCAGCGCACGCACCAGACTGGCACCCTGGCCGTAGGTTTTCTTCAGATCCATCGTTTGTAAGATACACATGGTTCTCACTTCCTTTCTGCGTTCAGTATAGCCGACAACTCTCACAGAAACCTCCGCATAAAAACAAGCTCACATGTTCATCCCTCAAACATGTGAGCCTGTTTTATTCATATTCCGCTTAAAGCCTCTGGGCCAAATCCTTCCGGCAAGAGTGCGCTCAGCGTTGTCAGCCGATAATCGTCCTCGCTACGGGCAAGGATGATGGTGAAGGTCTCCGGCGCACAAAATTCCTGCATCACCTGACGACAAACACCGCACGGTGCCGTGTACGCTGACGGTGCCGCGCCTTCTGGACCGCCAACGATGGCGATGGCAGAAAAATCGCGCACGCCTTCGCTGACCGCCTTAAAAAACGCCGTGCGTTCGGCGCAGTTGGTCGGCGTGTAAGCTGCATTCTCAATGTTGCAGCCTGTATAAATGCAGCCATTTTGCGCCAACAATGCCGCCCCCACCTGAAAATGCGAGTACGGTGCATAGGCCTGTATACGCTGCGCCAGCGCCGCGGCAATCAGTTGTCGAATCGTTGTTTCTTCCATGGGTCATCGCTCCTTGTCGGCACGGATCAAGCGGCGCAAAGCCTCGATGCCTGTGCGAATGGCAGCGTCGGTTTCATGCACCACCGGATTGTCCAGTCCTGCTGTCGCACGTTCCTGGTTGGCCATCACCAAAAAGCACGAACCACACCGCACCTTGAGACTACTAGCCACCACAAACAGCGCCGCCGACTCCATTTCTGACGCCAGGCACCCCAAGCGTTTCCAAGCTTCCCACTTCTGTGTCAATGCATAGCTGACAGGCTTGGTTTCCGGTGAATGCTGGCCGTAGAAAGAATCTTTGCACTGCACCACCCCCACATGACAAGGCAGCTGCAGCGTCTTCGCCGCTGCTACGAGTGCATTGGTCACATCGAGATCGGCCACGGCCGGAAACTCAATCGGTGCGTACTCACGGCTCGTTCCCTCCATGCGAATGGCGCCGCTGGCCACCACAATATCACCGCTCATCACATCCAGCTGCATGCCGCCGCAAGTGCCCACGCGCACAAAGGTGTCCGCCCCAGCCATCACCAGTTCTTCCATGGCAATGGCTGCCGATGGGCCGCCAATTCCAGTGGACGTCACGCTGACCCTTTCCCCGTCGAGATGGCCTGTATAGGTCACAAACTCGCGGCTGTCCGCCACCAGCTGTGCATCATCAAAATACTGGGCAATCTTCGCACAGCGCTTGGGATCCCCCGGCAAAAGCACATAACGGCCCACGTCACCCTTTCCGACCTGTAGATGATAGAGTTTGTCCGCGTCCTCTGAATAATTGATCATCGTCTCACGTCCTTTCAATTATTTTCATTCTACCCGAGTCGTCCCGTCTCTGCAAGCATCCACCATCATGATTCGCGCAGCGGCAGCATGATGGTAAACGCTGCACCCTCGCCCGGCACGGAAGTTAAGCGAATATAGCCGCCTTGACGGCTTACGACTTCCCGCGCCAGATAAAGCCCGATGCCGACACCGGGCAGCTCCTGCTGCGACGGCGCCCGATAAAAGCGCTGGAACACCTGCGCCTGCAGTCCTTCCGGAATGCCAGGACCATTGTCGCGCACAGCAATCGCGGCATACATCTCACCCACAGTGACAGACACGGCCACGGTGCCGCCTGCCTGTGTGTACTTGACCGCGTTATCCAGAAGATTATAGAGCGCTTCCGCTGTCCAGCGGCTGTCGTGCGGCACCAGCACATCGTCAGGGCACGCCGCCGTCACCGTGATCCGCTTCTTTTCTGCCGCCGGCACAATGCCGCTCAGCGCCTGCGCCACCGTTTCATACAACGGCGCCAAGCGTTTATCGAGACGCACCAGCCCCGTTTCAAGCCGCGATGTTTTTACCAACGCCTCCATCAGGAAAGCCAGTTTCTCTTCCTGTCCGTGCAGGCTCAAAAGAAAGGTGCGCCGTTCTTTGTCAGAAAGCGATTGCTCCAATAACGTATCGGTGAGCATCTGTATATTGTTCAGCGGCGTCCGCACTTGATGGGCAATGTCCGACACCAGCTCCTGCAAGGCCCGACGTTCTTCATCAAGCCTGCGCTGATGGCTCTGCTGCACGCTGTGGAGTCTGAGCAGCCGCTGGCTGATGCGGTCAAAGAGCGCTTCGCTGTCGCGCGGCAGCGGCGGCGCAGCATCCGCATCCATCATGCGCTCAATCGTTTCACAGAGATCGTCGCTGAAACGCTGCAGCCTTCTTGCCAAAAGCTGTGTCAGCGCCACGCTCCCTGCCAAGGCGCAAAGCACCAGCCCAGCACCCAACGGCGCCACCCAGGCACTGCCGCTCCACCGCCAGACTGCCGCACAAATCAGTGTCATTACCACCGTCATGCCCAGCATCACACCGGCAAACTGCGTTTTCACTGACCATTCTTGGGCACGCATACTGCTCCACCTCCCATCCATTGGTAGCCCATGCCATACACCGTCTTGATGTAGTCTTGTCCACCGACGGAATCGAGCTTTCCGCGAATGCGGCTCACTGTCGCCGTCAGTGTATGTTCTTCCACAAAACGCGCCTCACAGTCCCAAAGTTTTTCCAACAGCTGGCGCCGCGTCAGTACCTGCCCAGGATGCTGACAGAACAGGGCCAGTACCTTGAATTCCATCGCCGTAAAGCGCAGCGGCTTTCCATCGAAGGCCGCCGTCTGACCATCAAAATCAAGAACCAGGTGGCCATCATCAACCACGCGCCGCAGCGGCGCTGCCTGTGCCGCTATCGCCAGGAGCGCTTGAACCTTGCGCACCAGCGCGCCAATATAAAACGGCTTTGTGATATAGTCCACCGCGCCCAGATCATAGCCATGAAGCTGCGCCGCCTCCTCGTCGTTGGCTGTGAGAAAGAGCACCATCGCCGCCGGCTGTACCGCTTTCAGCGTGCGGCAGAAGGCAAAGCCATCACCATCTGGCAGATTCACATCCAACAGCGCCATCGCAAAGGCTGTCTCAGCCAGCTCTGCCGTCGCTTCCGCCAGCGTGCGCGCCGCCGACACTGCATAACCAGCCCGCGCCAGATGGTAACCGATCATGCCATTCAGCACCCCATCGTCCTCCAACACCAAAATCTCAGCCTGCATCGTCCAGCCTCCTTTCTCTTCCTTTCAGTATATCAGCCAAAGCTCCGCAAAAACTCACAAAATGACAACATTGCGCAAAAAAGCACCGAGCCTTTCTTGACTCGGTGCTTATGCTGCAGACTCACTCTGGATGCAGCGTCTCCACGATGGCTTGCGATTGAATGCGCCGCACTGGCTTGCGCACAGCGACGATCACCGACAGCAGCATGACAATGAGAATGGTCGCTAGTTCCTGCCATGGCAGTGTCCAAGCGATGCCAAAAATGCTTGTCAACAGACTTCGGCTCAGCGCCCAGTTGGCCGCGAGGCCAAGGACTGTGCCCCAAAGGCCGCCGAGGATGGTGTAAGTGGCTGCCTCAGCAACAATCATCTTTTTCAGCTGGCGATTGCTGAGGCCAAGGGCGCGAAAGACACCATACTGCTGTGTGCGTGCGGCAACGCTCATGGCGATGCTGTTGATGATGTTGAAAATCGTGATCAGCGCAATGATGATAAGGAAGCCGTACACGAAGATGCAGAAGCAGTAATACGTACCGCGGGCGCTGTCGTTGCCCAGCCGATCGTCGGCAAAGGACACGTCGTCGCCAGCCAGCGAACGAATGGCGTTGACGCTGGCATCACTGGCGCCGGCAGCAAGCTGCACATCAATGACGGAATAACCGCGCGCATCCGTGAGCGTCTGAAAAGTCGCCTCGGAACAAACGAGGGCGCCAAAATCACTGTTGCTGGCATAAGAGGCCTGCGACAAAAGCCCCACGATTTCCACCTGCTGCTGCCTGCCATCGGCAGTCAGCGTCAGTGTGTCGCCAACCTCGAACGGATGCAGCGGTTCATAGACAGCGAGCACAGCATTCTTCTGGGTCTCAGCTGTTTCCACATCGCCTTCCAAAAGATACGCTTCTGCCCAGGCGAATTGCTCGTCTTCATAGCTGATCACATCCACGCTGCCTTGCTGCCCTTGGTCATCGGCAGGCAGCTGATAGGCAGCCATACGCCCGAAGACATTCTTCACATCTTCCATGCCGGCGATTTCGTCGACGAGATCTGGCGACAGCGAGCAGCCATTATCCTTTGACGTGATGGACACATCCGCCGTCCACGGTTTCAACGGCGTGAGCGCTGTGTGTGTCATATCCACTGCTACAGAAAAGCTCAGGAAAAGAATGATGCTAAACGCAAAAGAACCTGCCATGAGCAAGAGATTTTTGCGGCTTGCTTTGGCATGGTGAATGCCCAAGGCCATCTCCACACGAAAATGACGCGTGTCTGCGACGCCGCGCGCCGGTGCCTGATCGCTGGCACTGCCGCTGACCGCCGTCAGCGGCGACACACGAGCGGCACGTTTGGCCGGTGAGCGCGCCGCAAACAATACCGTTAAAAATCCCAGCACAATGCCAGCAGCGATGCTTGGCACACTCACAGCAAAAACTGGCATGGTCGCAAAATAGCCCGGTGACAAATGCCGCAGCAGTGCACAGAGAAGCCATATCAGCACCACCCCAATGAGCACCCCGCAAGGAATGGCAAAGCGGCACCATCGCAGCGCCTCACGGCGCACCAGCTTCATCACCTGCTTTGGCGACGCCCCCAGACAGCGCAGCATGCCATAAAACGCCGTGCGCTGTGCCACAGTCGCATTCAAACTGGAAGCGATCATGAGCACCCCGGACACAAGAACCAGTGCCCCCAGCACCACCGCCGCTATATAAATCTGCATCAGCTGAGAACTGCTGCTTTGGCCATAGAGCCCGAGCAGCTTGACATTTTCTATCACCTGATCGTCATCCAGCTGCAGGTCCTCTTTCAAGGCAGCAATGCTGTGCTGTGCCAGAAACGGATACTTGAACTGCACATAATAACCGCTGTTCACCGCATCCAGGTTTACATTTTCGAGGCTTTCCGCGTCCACACCTTTGGCAGCTGCATACGCCTCACGGAAAGCCGCAGTATTAAGAAAGGCGCCCAGACCATCGCTCGACATGGTTTGCGCCGAGTCGCTGCAAAAACCTGACACCGTATACTGCAGACTGCCGCCTGCCGGGGTGGTGATGGTTACCTTATCGCCGAGGGCTGCACCATACACATCACGAGCATTTTCTGTCAGCATCACTTCCTGTGCCGTTTCCGGGAATCGGCCTTCAACAAGGGCATCGTGCAAGATGTCGGTCATCATGGCTGCGTCACAGCCACAGACGATGACCGAGTGGCCATACAGTGTGTAGGGTGCCGATGCCTCATACGGCATCACGCCATAGCGCGACGCTGCCGCCACTTCCGGCCGTTTGGTGATGAGCGCTGCTTCTTCATCGGTAATGTCCAGCACAGCGATGTGAAAATTGCCTTCATCCTGCTCAAGCTGAATGATTTGTGCCCGAATGTACATATCTGCCATGCCAAAGATCGTGGTCACCAGAAACACCGCGAGAATGATGCAGGCCACCGACATGCGATTCTGGCGGCGCCGCACCTTGGCCGCAATGGGAACAAGATCAAGATAGCTTTTCATTGGTCTTCCTCCCCAAATCGCTGAGCACGCCATCGCTCACACGCAGCACCCGATCCACTGACGCCGTCAGATTGGCGTTGTGCGTAATCATGAGAATCGTCTGCTGATAGTGGCGCGCCGCCTGCGTCAACAGCGCAATGACTTCGCTGCTGTTCTTGCTGTCGAGATTGCCCGTCGGCTCATCGGCAAGAATCAGCTTTGGCTTCGTGATCAAAGCGCGTCCAATGGCGACACGCTGCTGCTGTCCGCCGGAAAGCTGCGCTGGTAGGTGACGCCGACGCGCCGTCAGGCCGAGAATGTCCAAAATCTCCTCCACATCCGCCTGCTTCGGCTTCTTATTGTCCAACAGCAGGGGGAAAATAATGTTCTGTTCCACGTTCAGTTCCGGCACCAGCTGGTAGGATTGAAAGACAAAGCCAATGTTACGACGGCGGAAAATGGTACGCGCCTCTTCATTCATGGCAAACAAATTCTGTCCATCGATGTGCACCTCGCCTGACGTAGGCACATCCAAAGCGCCAATACAGTGCAGCAACGTCGATTTGCCAGAGCCGCTCTCGCCAATGACGGCGGCAAATTCGCCCTTTTCCATGCTGAACGAAACATCGCGCAGCGCTTCCACCTTCGTGTCACCGCTGCCATAGGTTTTGCAAAGATGTTGAACGGTTAATAGTTCCATGGTTGATCATGCCTCCTTTCTTCAAAGGATAGCAGGCCAAGCTTACAGCCTCGTGAAAAGCCAGCTTACAATTTTGTAAGCTCGGCATCCGCCGCCTGTGCAAACGTTGGAAACGACATGGTAAAGACGGTTCCTTGCCCAGGCGCGCTGGCCACGCTCAGCGAACCATTCTGCCCTTCCACAATGGCCTTGGCAATTGGCAGCCCTAATCCCACGCCCTGCTGGCTTTCTGAGTGGGCGCTGCGATAAAAACGTTTAAAAATATGATGAAGGTCCTCAGGCGCGATGCCCGCCCCATCATCACTGACGCGAATCTGGAGCAATGCCGGCGACGCCGTCCATGACACCACAACATGACCGCCATATGGCGTGTGATCCAGTGCGTTTTTGACCAGATTGCCCACTGCTTCACCTGTCCAGTCCGGATCACAGACGCAGACAGCCGCCGCATCGCCCTCCAGGCGCAACGTTTTTCCTTCCTGCGCCGCACGTGTCTGAAAGGGTTCTATGGCATGCGAAAGCAGCGTCGTCACTTTTTGCGGCATACGCTTGAAAATGACACTGCCTGCATCCAACCGTGTCACTTTGAGCAGCGACTGAATCAACGCCTCCAGGCGATCGAGCGCTGCTGTCGATTTTTCAGAAAAAGTGCGCACCACCTCCACATTCTCAGGCTCACCAGTGATAATTTCATTGTACATGCGCAGCGCCGCCAGCGGTGTTTTCACTTGATGAGAGATGTCAGAGATCATGGTCTTGAGAAAGGTCTTTACACGCTGCTCATTGTCGCTTTTGGCCTGCAGCGACAGCGCCATTTCTTCCACAGCGCCAAACAGCTGATAAAGGGCTCCGCTTTCATTTTGCGGCAGATGTGCATCAAACCGGCCATCGGCATAAGCCGCAATCGTCTCCGCAGCTGCTTCATAGCATCGTTCTCGCCGCTTAAGAAAGCGCCAGCTCCAAAACAGCAGCAAGACGCCAAGGATCACCGCTACCAGCAAAGCCACTGCACCCATTTCCAGGGCCTGAACCTGCAGGGATGAAAAGTAAAAGAACGGCACATCGTCACTGTGCCCAATCTGTGTCAGCAAGGTCTGCCCTTCTGCCGTCACAGCTGCCGTGTCTGAGAAGGCCGCTGCCACCGTTGTATGTGCCACGCCATCAGCCAGCAGCGCAGAGGCAACGCGCGCCTCCTGCGCCTGCAGCAGGTGCCAACCTGCCTGAGCCTGGCAGACGCTCAAAGCCAACGACCCAACAATCAGCCCCACAGCGAAAAGCAGCATTCCCGTCAAAAAATGCCGATTTGCCCGATCCGCCAACACCGTCATCCCTGTTCCCTCCATTCATAACCAAGACCGCGCACCGTGCACAAGTGCTGTGGATGCGATGGGTCCTGTTCAATTTTTTCACGCAACCGGCGCATGTAAACCGACAACGTATTGTCATCGACAAAACTGCCGTGATCGTCCCAAAGCTGATCCAACAGCGTCTGCCTGGTCAGCACCTGCCCCTTGTTGCGCAAAAAACAAGTCAAGAGACGCAGTTCTGTCGCAGTGAGATCCAAAGCCTTGCCGCCCAAATATGCACGCGCACCATCGATGCGTACATCACCGCTGACCAATGTTTCTGCTGTACGCGACTCCTGCATGGTACTGCGGCGCAGCTGCGCACGAATCCGTGAGCACAATTCGCCAAGTTTGAACGGCTTGGTGATGTAATCGTCCCCGCCGCCATCCAGTGCACGAATCACCTGCACCTCCTCGTCCATCGCTGTGAGAAAAATGATCGGCACAATGCTGCCCGACGCACGCACCGCTTCACATACGCTCAGCCCATTGCCATCGGGCAGTGTCATATCCAGAAGAAGCAGGACATATGTATTCTTGGCCAACAGCGCATGGGCCTGCGCCACCGTTGTCGCCACATCCACTGCATAGCCTTCTTTCATCAGCACATACACCAATCCATCAATCAGGCTTTGGTCATCTTCCAAAAGCAGCAAGTTCTTCGTCATCGTTTCTCACCTCATCAAAAATAAAATTTCTGCTTCTATCATACCTATTTAATGCCATGCTGAAAAGCCTCATAAAAGAAATGCGCCCAACACTTTCCTTGCAACAAAAAACACCCTCTTCGATGCACCGCGATGACAACCACCGCGCTCCACCGAAAAGCGTGTTTTTTATCCGTTCCTAATCCCATGGATTCTGCCAAAAACCTTAACGAATGCTCATAATAAAGGCCTTTATTTCCGCTTTGCTCCAAATGACTGGAACCGGATAAACCGGGTTGGCCTCTTTATCCACCCATTCCACCATTTGATCCACATCATTCTCCTGGATCATCGTTGCATATTCTGGAATGTCCATTTTTACTTTCATCTCTTCTATCCAGCGAATGAACGTTTCTGCTTTTTCTTGTTGGCTCGCCTCTGGTTTTGTCATGCCGCATACGTTACTTAATTCTGCCAATCGCTCGTACACTGCTGGGCCAAAGGCGCGCATAACATGCGGCAGGATAATGGACATGGCCAATCCGTGAGGAACACCATACAGCCCTCCCAACGTGTGACCAACGGCATGCACATAGCCCACGCATCCTCTGGTAAAAGCGCGTCCCGCGTAAAAAGCTGCCAACTGCATATTATGACGATACGCAAGATTGGCGCCGTCTGTATAGGCTTTATATAAATTCTCATAAATCAATTTCACAGCCTGGCGGGCCATCGTATTTTCCAAGTCGCTGTTATAGAGATGATTCGTGTAAGCTTCTACTGCATGACAAAGTGCATCCATCCCAGTCGTTGCTGTCGTGCGCGGAGGCAGCCCAACTGTTAATTTAGGATCCAATACCGCGTATTTCGGAATCAAGCGCAAATCGTTGATCGACGCCTTGTGGTGCGTTGCATCTTCAGTGATAACCGCTGCCATCGTGGTCTCGGAACCTGTCCCCGCAGTCGTTGGCACTGCAAAAACCATAGGAATAGGGCGCAATACTTTAAACAGACCCTGCAGCTGATCCACGCGTTTTCGTGGGCGAGCAACACAGGCACCAATGGCTTTTGCACAATCCATCGGTGCACCGCCGCCAAAAGCGATCATGCAGTCGCAATGGCAGACCAAATACAAATTCAAGCCCTCTTCAACATTGAAGTCTGTTGGATTCGCAGCAACTTCCCGGTAGATGACATACTCCAGCCGCAATGCTTCCATCTCTTTCAGCATGCTGTCCAATAAATGCAGCCGCATAAGATTTTCATCCGTTACAATTAAGACCTTTTTAAAGCCTTTTCGTTTGACCAACGCTGGCAGACGGTTTACCGCATCCACACCTTGAATCAACTCGGGCATGCGCCATGGCAAAACACCCATGCCAATTTTTAGCCCATGCTGAACACCACGACAGGCTAATTTTTTCAAATCCATTTTTGTTTTCATCGGTCCTGTCTCCCTTCTATCAACCATCTCTATGGCTTGAATTGGACACGATGTTGCGCAGATACCGCATCCAATGCACGTTAAAGAATCCACCTGCGCAACCGTCCGAATATCTCCAGGAAATTTCGGCTCTGAAATGGTGATACATTCCATCGGACAATTTACAAGGCACAGCGAACATCCTGCACAATGTTCTTCATCAATATGCGGTATTTTTTGCATCGTTACCCACCTCCTATTGGTGACATCAACACAACCTCATCACCATCTTTAAAACGATAACGTTTGCTGACGGACTTGCCATTCACCAATATGACCAAATCACGAACGTCTCTTCTTTTCATATTGGGCACCTGGTTCATCAGTTCATTCACCGTTTTCGCATCACATTCAAAAGATTTAACACCAGATTGAAAACGCGCCATACCAAACATTCTCACTTGTACCATTGTTTAACCTCGATAGGGCTGAAAAAAATCCAGCTGCAATTTTTTCAACGTGCTTTTCTTTGGTAAGCCCTTGCTGTTCCATCCTCTGGCGTGATAATAGACCTTTTTCAGTTTTTTCAAAGGCACCTTCGACGATGGATCGTTTGGATCCTGTAGAGCCTCTGTCAAACGTTTAGGCAAGGCATCTTTGTTGGCGTTGACACCAAAGCGTCGATTGATTTCCCGCTCCAAATTGTACCCACGTTCCCCACATCGCAAATATTTTCCAAAAGGCATATCCATACCCGTAACATACTCAAACCCTTTTGTATGATGAAAGACCGGTAAATGCAGCTTGAGCAGCTCCGGATATTTGTTGATCAAGCGTACGCTGGCACCGCAGTAAGGTATTATTTTATTGACCAGTTTTGTATACCATGCATTTGGATGCTTCATCAAAGGGGTTGGAAAAAACGCATAACTGGTAAATAAGCATTGCCCGGTCGCCGAGATCATTTCCATCAGATCTTGAAACATCATCGTCAAATCGGCTTTTGCGTGATAGGTGGTCGGATTGACAGCCAGGCCTAAGCCTTCCAGGATGACAAGATAGCCTCCATTTAAATGACAGCCACCTCGATTGCTGGTTGCATAACCGAGTCCCAAGCCGACCGATTTTCGCGGTTCGTACGCAGCCAGTTCCATTCCTTTTACATGCATGGCAAAATCTTTACCACCGTATTTTTCTGACAATCGTTTGCTGCCCTGAGCCAGTTCATCACCAAGGCCTCGACGATAAGCGATGTCTTCAAAAATCTTCGAAAGGTCTTCCGTTTTTGAAAAATGCAGCCCATTGTTCCACAAGCCCTTTTCATTGGCCTCCATAGCATACGAAATGGTATTCGCACAAGTAATGGTGTCCATCCCCAATTCATCCAGCTCGTAATTCCACTGAAGAATGGATGGAAGGTCGTTGTTCACGATCCCACTGCCTAAAAGCACCAAGGTTTCCAGTTCTGGTCCTTTCACAACTTTTCCGTTCACCTCAACGGTTCTTGAACAACGAATTGGACAACTCAGGCACCCTTTATTGACAATGTTGTATTTGGCAGCCAATTCTTCCCCGCTTATTTTTTCGAAATCGTCATACTGCCCATAAGTGTAATTTTTCGTCGCAAGAATCTGCCTCATTTGCATCGCGCTCACCAACCCAGCGGTACCAAATTTTGGCAGTTGCTCGCCTGTTAAAGGATGTTTTCTCAAATAAGCAAACCATTTTTTTGAATGCGCAAGCATGTGTTCTGGATCATGAACGGGTACGTCCTTATTGCCGCCAGCGCATACTGCTTTTAACCGCATCCAGCCCATGATCGCACCGGTGCCGCCGCGTCCGGAAACACGATCGTTGGACACGATGCTTGCATATAAAACCAAGTTCTCACCCGCTGGGCCAATGCATATTTTCCCATTTTTCCGAAGCCGGCCATTCTTTTGCCGCATTTTCTCGTCCAACGCCGTTTGCACCTCACTGGTGCTCATTCCCCAAATATCGTCAGCGTGATGAAAGATCACTTTTTCATTTTGGACGTCGATCCACGTTGGTGTTTCACACCGCCCTTGCAGAATCAACGCATCCAAACCAGCTTTCTTCAAAAAGTATCCGAAATTTCCACCGCAATTGGACGAAGTAATATAGCCTGTTTGTGGAGAAAGCGTGGAAATGTTGAATCGGCTTGCACTGGGAGCACCCGCTCCTGTCATTGGGCCGGTTGTAATGACCAACAAATTTTCCTCAGAAAAAGGTTTCTCTTGCCCAGTTAAATGATCCCCCAGAATCTTCGCCGCCATCATTTTTCCGCCAATAAACAATTCACGTTCCCTATCAGAAAACGGATAGTCTTCAACAGTTTGAGTGGTTAAATTTATTTTCAAAATCTTTCCCATATAACCACCATATTTACTTGCCATTTGCCTCACTCCATTCCCATAGGTCGTTTTCAAGATTTAAAGTATTATTTTATTATACGCTTTTTCTCTAATGAAATAAAAGAAATATTCCAACAATTTCCGCAAATTTTTCTTTATATTCATGATAATCCGCCATCGATCACAAAAGGATCTGACCAGTCGTTCAGCAGCCAAACAACATTCTATAACGAAAGCCTTAAATATTTACAAAAAGCGGCTTGCAGGTCCACAAACTTCAATAAATTTGAAAAATGATAAGCTCCCCATCAAGCCGATTCTCGAAATGAGAAAAGCTGCTTGATGGGGAGCTTTTAAAATATACAAATACTAATTAACCAACGAAGAACAAGTTGCAGCCATTAATGATGATCGACATGCTCATGGGCATCACTGTGTGCCGGAAAAAGTGCTGGGTCGTAGCTGATGCCGTTTTTATCATAATAATCCTGGGCCGCTTTCTTAATGGCTTCTTCAGCCAACACAGAGCAGTGCATCTTGTGCGGTGGCAGGCCGTCGAGCGCCTCACTCACCGATTTGTTGCTCAGCTGCAACGCTTCATCCAACGTTTTGCCTTTGATCAGCTCGGTAGCCATGGAGCTCGAGGCAATGGCGCTGCCGCAGCCAAAGGTTTCAAACTTTACATCTTCAATCACCTGGTCGTCATTGACTTTGAGATAAATTTTCATAATATCTCCGCAGACAGGGTTACCGACCTCTCCGACGCCATTGGCGTCATCGAGCACCCCAACATTACGTGGATTGCGGAAATGTTCCATTACTTTTTCACTGTATAAAGCCATGATGGTCAAGCCTCCTCATATTCATCCAAAATGTGTGGCCGCGTTCCATTGACAAGATCGCGCCAGAATGGGGACATATTTCTCAAGTGGGTTACAACATCGCGCACCGATTCGATCATCGTTTCAACATCCTCGTCGCTGGTGTCGTCGCCAAGGCTGAGCCTCAGTGAGCCATGTGCCACTTCATGCGGCCGGCCGATCGCCAGCAAAACATGGCTCGGATCAAGGGAGCCGCTGGTGCACGCAGATCCAGAGGATGCACAGATGCCTTTATCATCAAGCATAAGCAAGAGCGATTCACCCTCAATGCCTTCAAAGCAGAAATGCACGTTGCCTGGCAAGCGCTTTTGCGCGTCGCCGTTGAGCGCTGCATAAGGAATCGTCCGCAAGCCTGCGATCAAACGATCACGGCGTGCCTGCAGCTGCGCGCTTCGCTCTTCACGCTGACTGCAGGCTTCCTCAAGCGCTGCTGCCATGCCCATAATGGCAGGTACATTTTCGGTGCCGGCACGTTTGCCGCGCTCCTGCGCACCGCCATTGATCACATTGTCGAGAACGATACCGCGCTTTGCGTAGAGAACGCCAACGCCCTTCGGTCCGTGAAATTTATGAGCGGAAAGTGAAAGCATATCAATTTGCTGCGCCTTCACATCGATGGCCAGGTGACCAACGGCCTGCACAGCATCGGTGTGGAAAAGCACACCTTTCTCTCGGCACACAGCACCAATTTCAGCAATCGGCTGAATGGTGCCAATCTCATTGTTGGCATACATGATTGTTACCAGGCACGTATCTGGACGGATTGCCTCCGCCACCTGCTGAGCACTGACAAGGCCATTGTCGTGCACATCCAACAGCGTAATCTCAAAGCCGCGCTCCTTCAGTCGATCCAGCGTGTGAAGCACGGCATGATGTTCAAAGGCTGTGGAAATAATGTGCTTCTTGCCCTTGCGTTCTCCGATGCGTGCCGCACTGAAAATTGCCTGGTTATCCGCTTCACTGCCGCCGGAAGTGAAATAAATCTCCTTCGGCTCAGCACCAATGCATGCTGCAATGCGTGTGCGTGCATCGTTGATGGCTTCTTTGGCACGCTGCCCAAACGCGTAAAGGCTTGATGGGTTGCCGTATTGTTCTTCCATATAAGGCAGCATCGCTGCAATCGCAGTTTTGCTCATTTTCGTGGTTGCTGCGTTGTCTGCGTAAATCATATCTTGTTCCTCCTCATATGATAAATCCTACCCATGATGGTTGGTGTAAAAACGTATTTCCTCTTTGTTGCTATGATAATAAACCTATTTACCTACCAAGTCAATAGGTTTTAGTAAAATTTCTTGAAAAACCTTTTTACCCTGAGGTAAAATAGGCAAAAGGAGGTATGTGATCATGATTTCTACAAAAGGGCGCTACGCCATCCGCTTGATGATCGATCTCGCCGAGCAGCCCCAAGACACCGCCGTGCCTTTGAACGACATTGCCAAGCGCCAAGGCATTTCCAAAAAATATCTGGAAAGCGTGGTTAAACTTCTCGTACAAGGGAAACTCGTCAAAGGTGCCAGTGGAAAAGGCGGCGGCTATCGACTCACGCGCGCACCAGAAGCTTACACGATCGACGAAATTCTTATGCTGACCGAAGGCACCCTTGCCAGCGTCGCCTGTTTGGACCATGGCGCAGATCCCTGTCCCAACGCCAGCTATTGCAAAACACTGCCAATGTGGCAAAAATACGATGCCCTCACTCACGATTTTTTCGCTGGCATCACCCTGTCCGACCTCGTTGCTGGCAACGTCTAAACACACAAAAAAGCACCGACACCCGTTTGGATGTCGGTGCTTTTCATTGTGCACTTATTTTGTGAAAACAAACTTCTTGTCGTCGTCAAGGTCCACCTTAATGGTATCACCGTTCTTATACTGCCCAGCGAGAAGCGCATCAGCGAGAGGATCTTCGATCTGATTCTGGATGGCACGGCGCAGAGGACGTGCACCAAATTCAGGATCATAGCCAACCTTTGCCAATTCTTCCAGAGCATCATCACTGAGGGTGATGGAAAGGTCGCGATCAGCGAGACGCTTCTTGAGATCTTTCATCATGATGCCAACGATCTGCTTGAGTTCGTTGTCGGTCAATGGATGGAAGACCACAATGTCATCAATACGGTTGAGGAATTCTGGGCGGAAGGCTTTTTTCAGATTATCCATCACACGAGACTTCATGGTTTCATAGTCGGTTTCAGCTTGTTTGTCGCTGTCATCAACGCTGGCAAAACCAAGGGTCTTGCTGTTCATGATGGCCTGAGAACCAAGGTTGGAGGTCATGATGATGACAGTGTTCTTAAAGTCAACAACACGTCCCTGACTGTCGGTGAGACGGCCATCGTCCAAAACCTGCAAGAGGATGTTGAACACATCTGGATGCGCTTTTTCAATTTCATCCAAGAGGATGACGCTGTATGGTTTACGACGTACCGCTTCTGTCAACTGACCGCCTTCATCGTACCCCACATATCCTGGAGGTGCCCCGACGAGACGGCTGACAGCGAATTTCTCCATGTATTCGCTCATATCAATACGCACCATGGCGTTTTCATCATCAAAAAGGGCTTCCGCAAGCGCCTTCGCCAGTTCTGTTTTACCGACACCAGTAGGCCCAAGGAAGAGGAAACTGCCGATTGGGCGTTTGGCGTCTTTGAGGCCGGAATGGGCACGACGCACAGCCTTAGAAACGGCAGTGACAGCTTCTTCCTGACCGATGACACGCTCATGCAGAATGCTTTCCAAATGCAGCAAGCGTTCGCTGTCTTCTTCAGTGAGCTTCGTCACAGGTACGCCGGACCAGTTGGAAACCACTTCTGCAATGTCTTCAGAGGTGACCACCTGATGGCTGGTTTTATTCTGCTTATCCCAAGACTCACGTTCACTGTTCAGTTGTTCCTGAATGGCCTTCTTCTTATCACGGTATTCTGCGGCTTTTTCAAATTCCTGCGCCTGAATGGCTGCTTCCATTTCTGCGGAAAGGGTTTCCAATTCATTTTCCATTTTCTGAATGGAATCTGGTGCCACGCTGTGACGCAGACGCACACGAGAGCATGCTTCATCGACCAGGTCAATGGCCTTATCAGGAAGCTGACGATCGTTGATGTAACGATCGGACAGCTTTACAGCACTGACCACAGCAGCATCTTCGATTTCGACCTTATGGAAGGCTTCATATTTGTCCTTGATGCCGCGCAAAATTTCGATGGCATCGTCTACGCTAGGTTCATCAACAGTGACAGGCTGGAAACGACGTTCCAATGCTGCGTCTTTTTCGATGTACTTGCGATACTCATCGAGGGTCGTCGCACCGATGACCTGCAAGTCCCCACGAGCCAGCTCAGGCTTGAGGATGTTGGCAGCATCGAGCGAACCTTCTGCAGAACCAGCGCCAACGATGGTATGTAACTCATCAATGAAGAGGATAACGTTCTTACGACTCTTCACTTCTTCAATGATGTTCTTGACACGTTCTTCAAAATCGCCACGGTATTTGCTGCCGGCAACAAGGCCGCCCATGTCCACATTGATGATTTCTTTGTCTTTCAAAAGTTCTGGCACGTCACCGCTGACAATGCGCTGAGCCAAGCCTTCAGCAATAGCAGTTTTACCAACACCAGGTTCACCAATGAGCACAGGATTGTTCTTGGTACGACGAATGAGGATCTGAACCACACGTTCAATTTCCTTGCTGCGGCCGATGACCGGATCAATCTTTCCTTCCTTCGCCATCTGGTTCAGGTTGCGGCCATATTCTTCCAAGGCATTCCCTTTGCCATTGCCTTCCTGCTGGCCATAGTCTTCTGGCGCACCATTCATGCCACCATGACCGGCAACTTTTGGCTGACCAAATACACCGCCACCATAATGGTTGTTGACTTCACGCAGAACTTGTTCCAAGGTCACACCTTGATCCACCAAAGCCTGATAAGCCACACCATCACCGGACTGCATCAACGCAATCAGCAAATGTTCGGTGGCAATACTGTTCATACGCAAACGCACAGCCAAGGCCCAAGCGATTTCAAAGCAGCGTTTTACACGAGGGGTATAAGCCAGTCGATTTGGGTCTACCTGTTCCTGCCCTTGACCGACCATGCTGAGAATATCTTGTCTTGTTTTATCTGGATCGACATGCAGCGTCTTCAGCACGCTGGACGCAATCCCTTCTGCACGCATGATACCGAGCAGAATGTGCTCCGTTCCGACCATGCGATGGTTCATGTTAATGGCTTCTTCCTGAGCATAAGCCAGCGCCATTTTGGCATTTTCTGTAAAGTTGAAAGTTGCCATATCGTATCACTCCTTTTAGGATGGTTGTATGTCTTTTCTTATCATAGTGGCACGCGCTTTATCCCGTGCCTTGTCATCAAGATCTGCACCTGCTGCAAATTGTACATAACCAGGATGCGCCTTGATGAATAAACGATCCACCTGATCCAGTTGCCATCCATCCAATACGTCGAGGGCCGTCCCAAGACGAACCAAGGAAAGCAACTGATAGGCTTCCTGACCAGAAAGTTGCCGTGCATAAGCAAGTGTTCCCAATGCCCGGTAACATTGATCAGCAAAAGCATCGCCTTGTTTGCGGAACTGTTCCCGCAGCTGCCGTTCATGTTCGACAATTTGATGTGTTGCTACACGTAACGTTGCCAAAATATCTTCTTCACTGCGTCCCAAGGTTACCTGGTTGGACAGTTGATAAAGATCACCTGTCGCCTTACTGCCTTCGCCAAGAAATCCTCGTACTGTCAGGCCCATCTTCTGAACTTCCTGAAAGATCCCCATTTGACGGCCAGCAGTTAGTGCTGGCAAATGCAGCATAACCGACGCACGCATACCTGTCCCCAAGTTGGTGGGGCAACTTGTCAGATAGCCCAGGGTTTTGTTAAACGCGTAAGCGCCATAACTGCCTAGTTTGTCATCCAGCAGTGTCGCTGCCTGCCACGCATCGCCAATGGCAAAGCCACGACGAAAAACTTGCAGACGAAGGTGGTCTTCTTCATTGATCATAATCGACTGGTCCTGATCATCCGAAAGCACCAACGCTGGCAATTTTCCATTACCGACAGCATGCTCCGCACTGATCAGATGTTTGGCAAGCAACGCTTGACGATCCAACGGATCCGCTTCATCCAGTCGATAAAACCGATAACCCGCATGGTTCTCTGCAAAATCCGCGGCATGTTTCCAAACTTGCAAAGCCTCTTCACGGTCCTGCTTGGCTGGAAAACGCTGTGCTGCATAATTACGTGCCAGCCGCACACGACTGGACACAACAACATCTTCATCATCACCACGACCATTGGCCCAAGCCGCCGGTGTCCGAACGATCACATCATGCAGGGTTTCCATCACCGTTCTCCTTTGCTTGCAATGCTTTTATTTCATCACGCAGGCGTGCTGCTTCTTCAAAATTTTCACTGTCAACAGCCTGCTTCATGGCCATTTGCAACCTTTCAAGCTCATTTTTTGGTGCAGATTTTACATCAATGGTTGTTGAAGCTGCTTCTGGCTGAACAGCTTTTTCTGACTGAGGGGTCTTTCCAATGTGCTCGGTATGGCCATGCAAACTGCGCAACAGTGGTGGTAAAACATCCTTAAAATGATCATAACACTCGCTGCAGCCAAGCAAACCATTTTGCTGAAATTCTTCCCAAGTCATACCACAATGAGGACAAGGGCTGATGCCGGTCTGCTGAGTCTGTGGCGTTGTTTGGCCACCAAGTTGAAAGAAAGGCTCAAACCAATTTGCAAAACTTGAAAATGGCTGGCCAAAGAAATCGTTGTTAAAAAACGATGCAAAAGGATCCCAGCCGCCGCGCTCCTTAGCGGCACATTCTGCACAAAGGTGTTCACTATGAGCGACACCATTAATGATGGCTTGTTTATGAACAGTAGCCTCACGCTGTTTACATTTTTCACATAACATAGGTCATTACTCCTTTTCTGATCATTTATCAGATTCAACGGCATCCGCACCATTAGCGGATGCATCGTTGTCATTGCTGCTGTGTTGATTTTGCGAGCCAATACTCATATGCGCCAGCAAATGCACCATCAATCGTGCACGCATTTCGCTGGTCGTCATGGTTTGCAACGGTTGCAGCACGCGTTCCTTTAAGATCGCCTTTAACAGAGTACCAACATCTGGCGGGATGATCTCTTCTTCCACCAGATAGGTCAGGATGCCTTCGGCCTGTTTCTCTGACAAACTATTTCCCGAGGCTTCCATCAGCGGGCGAAAATCATGGGCGCTATTTAACGGAACCGATTGGATTCTCACATAGCCGCCACCACCGCGACGTGTCTCTACGACATAGCCATTGGCTGGTGTAAAACGCGTTTTAAGCACATAATTGATCTGGCTTGGCACGCAACAGAATTTTTCTGATAGTACACTTCTTTGAACAATCAGTACACCTCCATCCGATTGGTCCAACAATGTTTTCAAATATTTTTCAATATCCTGGGACAAGCTGCCCATTTTGTCTCACCTCACTTCAACGCTTCTTTGTTTGACCTTTATTGACCTTACATGTTTTATTATACCCACCCGCGTTAAATTGTAAAGGTCAAATTTTGGTCAAATTAATATTTTAATTCACGATAATCCTATTTAATTTATTTTATTTTCATTTAATCATACATAATCAACTTTCTGACCTTTTTTGATGTTTCCCTGCACAAGCGCAAGACATAAAAAAAGCGCTCTATCGTCGGGCTCAAAAAGGAGCCACAGCCAATAAAGCGCTTTTCACCACCGGCACATTCGAGCACGCAGATGAACCATTTATTATTTATTTTTTCTTGCTGCCAACAGCAATGCCAGCAAAAAAAGCCGACAAGTACGTCAACAATGACATATTCGCAACAATCACCAAAGCTTTGGCCAGAATTGTGCTCACGCTGACAGTGCCCAGAAGCAAATATCCCACCTGTATCAGCAGCAACAGAACAAAACAAACGACCGCCACCGTCCGTGTTCGTTTGTCGCTTGTGAACAACGTGCCACAGAAAATCCCCGAAGCAAGCACCAAGGCCGAAACACACAAAAGTTTGAGCACATACGCAGTGAGCGGCGACACCTCATACATCCGCACCGCTTCCCAGTCGTTAAACTGAGCCCCCGCCCAGCAAGCCAGTCCAGCAAACACCAAAGCCAACAGACAACGCATCACTTGTTTCATACGATCACCTCTCCCTGTTTTTCAAGACGAACCAGTTCTGCCATTGTTCATTTGAATTATTATACCACAGGCTTCCATGTTATCAGAGAAAAGCGATGTATTTTCTCCTTTCTTCTTTCCGAAAATCGTCTGGTTTTCACTTTTCCGTTACAAAATCAGTGCAGCCCTTACTGCCTTTTGCGCCCGCTGATCACTTGTGGTATGATAGAGCCATCTTATGACGAACGAAGGGAATGCACCCCATGAACGATACCATCAAACAAAAGCTGGCCACGCTGCCAACAAATCCCGGTGTCTATTTAATGAAAGACAAGGACGGCAAAATCATTTACGTCGGCAAAGCCATCAATCTTAAAAACCGCGTGCGCTCCTACTTCCGCGCCCAGCCAAAGGAAGCCGTTAAAACCAAGGCTTTGGTGCGTCACATCGAAGATCTGGAATACATCATCGTTGACAACGAAACAGAAGCACTGGTGCTTGAATGCAATCTCATCAAAAAATACCGCCCCAAATACAACATCAGCCTCAAGGATGGCAAAACTTACCCTTACTTGCGCATCACTAAAGAAGATTATCCACGGATCTTTGTTACGCGCCAGGTCATCCGCGATGGCTCCCGTTATTTTGGTCCCTATAC